>CALGRQ010000442.1 GCA_937880795.1 uncultured Dyadobacter sp.
GCATGCGGTGGTACACCCGCCCCGCATAAATGACCATATGGTCATTTTTAAATCGGTATTCCAGAACAGGAATACGTATATCGCGTAGGTACTGATCAAAAACTTTTGACATATCACGGCCGGCATGGCTACTGATGTAGTTCTCAATCTCGGAACCATCCACTGTCTTGTGATAGAACGTTTCGTTCAATCCACGAAGAATTTGTCTCCATTTTTCATCATCATTCACTACCTGGCGAATGGTATGAAGCATATTGCCCCCTTTGTAATACATATCCTTAGAGCCTTCCTGATTCACACCATATATACCTTGAATAGGAATATCATTGGCGATCACTTTCCTTGTTCCAATGACATAGTCCGATCCGGCTTCTTTACCATGGTAGAATTCAGTAAAGAGTGTTTCAGAATAGTTTGTGAAGCTTTCGTGTACCCACATGTCGGCAACGTCTTTATAGGTAATGTTATTGGCAAACCATTCGTGGCCACTTTCATGGATGATGATGAAATCCCATTTTAAACCCCATCCTGTACCGGATAAATCCCTACCGAGATATCCATTTTTATAGCCATTGCCGTAAGTCACCGAGCTTTGATGTTCCATGCCGAGATAGGGTACTTCTACCAGTTTATAGCCGTCTTCATAAAAAGGGTATGGCCCAAACCAATGTTCAAAGGCCTTTAACATCATGGGAACCTGCTTAAACTGAACCTTGGCTTTTTCAAGGTTTTCAGGCAGAACGTAATAACTCAGTTTAAGATCACCTTTCTCTCCTTTGTAAACCTCATTCCAGCTTTCGTAGTTACCAATATTCATGTTCACTCCATAGTTATTGATAGGGTTACCTACAAACCAATTAAACGTTTTTGTGTTATTAGGATTATCGGTAATACTGCGCAATACTCCATTTGAAATGTCTTTCATGTTGGCAGGAACTGTTATGCTGATGAGCATACTATCGGGCTCGTCATACATATGATCTTTGCACGGCCACCACACGCTGGCTCCCAATCCCTGGCATGATGTAGCAATGTTGGTATTCCCGTTAGCGTCTGGGACCCACTGTATACCGCCATCCCATGGTGGTCTTTTGGCCAATCGTGGACGCCCCGAGTAATGAACTTCAACGGATTCTAGTTTCCCTGTCGTCTGTGCTTTTTTTAAGGTAATAAAATACGCGTTGCCGTCTCTTGTATAGTCTAGGACTTGGCCATCCTGGGTGACTTTGTCAATCTGCAAGGGTTGTTGCAAGTCTATTTGCATGACTTGTGCAGGTTGTAAAACTTTGTATTGAACCTGAGTACTTCCTGAAAGTGAACTGTCAGCTGCACTCGGGGTAACTTTTAAATGATAATAGGTCAAATCCCACCAGGCCCGTTCCGGTGTAATGGAACCCCTGAGTGTATCTGCATGCGTAAAACTATTTTTTTGCGCCATTAGGCAATGGGAAATCAGAATGAGACCCATAGCCATTACTTTTTTTAACATTTAAATTAAGTGTTGATGAATAGATTATTTAACCAATACTTCCATGTCGTTTAGCTCGGGGCCTCCACCGCGATTGGCCGAGCCGGCTACGACATATATTTTTTTATTAAGTAAAACCGCCTGCATACCATGTCGTCCCTGATGTAACGATGGGAATTTTTCCCATTTATTGGTATCGGTATTAAATGCTTCTACTTCACGATGTGCTTGTTCCTGTGTACCGCTTTCTCCGCCAATGAAAAGAACTTTGTTACCATAGGCTACGGCGGTGTGGCCGGCACGCATGGTTGGTATATTGTTTTCTGCTGATAGTGCAGTCCACTTTCCAGTGGCAAAATCATATATGTCTGTTTCTTGAACAGTGGTGTTCATAATCTGGTTGGTTTTAGCGGAGGATTTTCGTCCGCCAGCCGCAACCAACTTGTTCCCAGCCACGGCTACGGAAACATGGTCTCGTGCGCGTGGGGCATCCGGTAAAACGGTCCATTTGTCGGTTTTGGGGTCGTATTCGTCAAACCACGTTACATGTCCATCCCAGTGACCATCCAGAATACCACAAACCATATATATTTTATTGTTATGGACAAAGGCTCCGGCCGCACCTCTCAAACGATTTGGAGGAATTTGTGCACCTTTTCTCCATTCATTCTTAATTGGATTAAAAATATAAATATACGGAATAGGTGCTTCGTGCGGGAAGTTACCGGTTAGCGCGCCCAAAACGTAGATTTCATTGTTGTACGATACCGCCTGAAAATGACTCATTTCTAAGGGAGGTGTACTCATCGTTTTCCATGTGTCCTTTTTTGGGTCATATTCGTTTACCGTCCTGATACCCCTGCCTCCAATCAGATATAGTTTTTCATTGGCAGGTGCCATGGCACACTCATGCCTTTTTTCGGGTAAGTTTTCAGGCTCAATGGCTTTCCAAACCTGACCTAAAACGGTGGTTGGAGTGAATATATAAGAGGTGAAAACTACGCAAATGACATGTATTAATTTCATAGGAATAGTGTTTAATGGAAGTTTTTTAACGGAACTCACATTAAGATACTATAATATTTGATAAAAGAGAAAGGTCGGAGCTGATCCGACCTTTCTCTTTGTGTAGTTGTATGGCTGATTTTTTGCATCTGTCATTTCAGAGCCGGGCTTTCAAACCCAAGTTTTTTAAGCCCGTTTTGTACATCCTTATCCTGCATAAATAATTTCCACAAAAGCCCTGTTCGATAATTTTCAATCATCACAATGATAGGTCCCTGATCTATGGCCAGGTGCGAATTAGCGTACCAGTTTTGCGTTTCATTAAATGCATCTATAAAACCATATTCACTCCATAGCTTATCCCCCAGATCATCATAAAAATGTCTCAGTGCTTTCATAGATTGCTCCGGAGTATATGGGAACGATGACAATGCAGCGGTTGGCGTAATTGTACCAAAGTCGTTAGATGGGGAGTGTGCATTGTATCCATTATAGGTATCGCTGGCTGTTAGTCCCCAGTTATTCTCTCCATACCCCTTAAATTTTCCAGGGTTTGCCACACAATGCTTATAATTGATTAGTGTATGGTTCACATTCTGTTCCCAGTAGTTGGCATGATGATCTTTCAGGTTTCTTGGATCGAGTCCTAAAAAGCTATAATGAGCGAAGAAAAGAGGACCGCCGTAATCAAATCCCAACGGTAGTTTGACACCATAAAATTCTTGACCATTTTTAAAATGGCTGCTTTCTGTCCAGCATTTATTGTATACCTGGCTACTAACGGGGTAGCGAGGAGAAGAAGCGGCTAGAACGTGGGTGATGAGCGCTTCATTATACCCGCGCAATTCGAAATTCATGGCCCAACCATGATTCGGACTCCAGTGCCAATATAGCTGGTTGGGGTTTTCTCTGGTATACCAGTCCCATTCCATTTCGTTCCAAATCCATTCTACTCGACTTCTGATCGTTCGTTCAGCTTCAGTATCCTGGTTAAAGTAGTGCTTGGCGCAAATTAATCCTTGCATCAAAAAGGAGGTTTCTACCAAATCGCCACCGTCATCCTTTCTTGAAAAGGGAATCGTTTTACCGGTAGCGCCATTTAGCCAATGAGGGAAAACACCATGGTAGTTATCGGCCTTCGCCAGAAACTTAACCATTTTGGCGAGTCTGTTCGCAACCGAATCGCGGGGATACCAACCCCTTTCTGCCGCCACTATCATAGCCATAATACCAAAGCCGGTTCCGCCAGTGGTTACAACTTCATCACCATAGTCGAATGATCTATTACTTCTTTCCCGGGATAATCCGCTTACCGGGTGGCCAAAATCCCAGAAATACCGGAAAGTCTGCTTTTGTACCAATTCAAGGAGCGCAGAATCGGATAAATTTTTTGGGCGGTTGGCTGGATTAAAGGCGACTTCCGTTTTTTTTGAGATTGCTTTTTTCTTTTGGGCTGTTACCCCAAATGGGCTTAGGAGTAAGCCCAGGAGAATAAACAGATATGATAAATGTTTCATAGATGATACGATTAATGGGTTGGTATTTTCGCCTAGTGTCTAAATCTTTGTGGTCTGTTTTTATAAATTAGGACTCGTGAATCCTAATTGTTTCATGCCCTTTTTGATTTCTGGATTGCTCATAAAAAGGTTCCATGGAAGCTTGGTGCGGTGATTTTCGATCATCACGACGATTGGTCCCTGGTCAATAGCAAGATAGGAATTGGCAAACCAAACCTGGTCCAGTGAGAAAGCATCGTAAAATCCATATTCCCCCCATATTTTATCTCCCAGTTTGTAATAGAAGAATTTGAGTGCTCGCATAGATTCGATGGGTGTATATGGGAATGCTGATATAGCTGCCGTAGGAGCTATTACCCCCTTGTCGTTGGTGGGTGAGTTTGCATGATATCCGTTGGGTATGTCACAGGCAGTAATACCCCAGCACGCATCACTATATCCGACGTGTTTGTTTGGGTTTGTTTTGCAATAATTATAATTGATCAGTGCATGGTTCTGGTTTTGGGTCAGGTAATTGGTAAAACCGTCGGTTAGCTCCGTGGGATTGATCCCCAAAAAGGAATATTGAGATAAGAACAAAGGACCGCCATATGGCTCACCAAGGGGCAAGGTAATGCCGTAATAAGTTTGGCCGTTTACAAAAGATCCTTTTTGGGTCCAGCCATTGTTGTAGACTGCCTTTGAAATAGGATGGGTGGGAGAGCTGGCAGCCAGTACGTAAGTAACCAGGCATTCATTCCATCCCCGTATGGGCAAATTCATTTCCCACTGATGATCGGGACTCCAATGCCAGTATAGCACGTCTCCGGAATCTTTGGCGAACCAATTCCATTCTACACCGTGCCAGATTTTATTGATATCGTTACGAAGTTGTGTTTCTGCCACAGTGTTGTCATTAAAATATTGACGGGCTGTTAGCAAGCCTTGGATCAGGAACGAAGTTTCCACCAAATCGGCACCATTGTCTTTTGAACTGAAAGGGACCACAACTCCCGTGGCTCCATTCAGCCAATGCGGAAAAGCTCCATGGAATTTTTGTGCATTGTTGTTTAAAAACGAAACGATTTTCTGCATACGCTCCAAACCTTGGACGCGCGTAATAAACTTTCGTTCGATTGCCACAGGTATGGTCATGATACCAAAACCACTTCCCCCGGAGGTTACCACATCGCCCGAAGAATTTCTTTCTCTTGCCAAACCGCTGACCGGATGTCCAAAATCCCAGAAATACTTGAAAGTTTGCTTTTGAACTAAGGTTAGGAGCTCATCATCCGGAATGATTGGAAATTTGTCGGTGAAGTCTATCTGATATACTGATGGATTAATCACATCAGGAGCTTTTACTTTATCGTTGTTGCACGCCAGCAGCGTAGCAACGATGAGAAATATACAGATGATGTGATTTTTCAAGCTCGGTTTGGTTAAGATTCAAAGACACTATAAAAAATGCCGTAGCATGAATGGCAGAACGCGAATCGCGTGTGACTTCATCATGACTACGGCATTCGTTAAAGGCAATTAATGGCCCGGATTTTGAGTTAGAGAGCCACCACTAAGATCAATTTCATTTTGGGGAATGGGCCATACCTCATTACGCCCTGCGGTCCAACCTTTTTTGCCGAATATTTCCACACCTCTTCCTTGACGAATTACATCGAAATAACGATCGTTTTCCATCGCTAATTCTATATGACGTTCGTGCCAAATCGCTTTTTGAAGAGCTACTTTATCAGTAACCGTAACTTTAGGTAAAATTGAATTGTTACCGGCTCTGGCTCTTGCCCGAACTTTTTCCAGGGAAGCGAGTGCTTCGGTAGCTTTGCCAAGCTCATTCGCGGCTTCAGCATGCATTAGAAGTACGTCAGCGTAGCGAATTACCCGCACATTTTGCTGGCAGCCAGAGGCAAATCCTGATATATAATCTTTAAACGGTACGTAAGATTTTTGATTATACATGGGATTATCGCCGATAGCAGGAATTTTGTCTCCATCTGGAGTTGTCTCTCCTCTAAAAATAATGGTGGCATCTTTACGAGGATCGCCCGGCTCATAACTATCAACAAGACTTTGCGTAGGCACATTGAAACCCCATCCGCCACCGTTAATTCCTCTTACTCCCTGCACTTCGGAATATTGTGAATTGGATGCGTCTTTATTTTCCAGCACTAATTCATTTTGTATTTCAAAAATTGACTCCGAGGAGTTTTCATTTTTAACACGGAATAGTTGCTCGTAATTAGGGAACAATGCATAAATACCTAAACCAATAACCTGATTGGTAAGATCGTATACCTGCTGCCATTTTTGCTGATACATGGACACCTTTGCATGTAACGACCACGCTGCCCCCTTGGTTATTCTACCAAGGTTGGTTTGATTATAACTAGTCGGTAATACACTGGCCGCTTCGGTCAAATCTTTTTCAATGGCAGTATAAATTTCCGCCTTGGGGCTCCTTGGTAAATTATATTCCGTAGCATTTGCAGGAACGTGTAAACGAAGAGGAACATCACCGAAAGCGCGTACAAGACGGAAATAGGAATAAGCGCGCACAAATTTTGCCTCAGCCAGGTATCGTTCTTTCAAACCAGAATCCATTGTGATGGTAGGAATGTTATCCAATACCTGATTGGCATAATTTATATTTTGATACTGTGCCTCCCAGAATCCAAACATCTGTCCCTCAGTGGAGCCTACTGTGAAGTCATCGTACGTATTAAAAAATGTTGCATCTGACGCAGAACTACCTTTTTCCGCATCGTCAGATCCAGTGCTTTCCAAAGCGATTGCAGGAAAGGCAGTATTTCCCCAGCTACGTAGATTAGCATACATCGCATTTACTGCTTTGGTGGCATCTGCTTCATTTTGCCAAAAAACCTGGCCAGGCAATTTGCCTTGCGGATCCGTATCTAAAAAGCTTTGTTCACAGGATGTTGGTAGTAGGAGCGTTGCCACCACGCCTGTTATATAGCCAAGCTTTTTTAAGCCAAAAGTGTTTTTACGTATATTTTTCATTGTATTTCTGGTCTTAGAAGGTGATGTTTAACCCAAAGTTGTAAGTTGCGGACAATGGATAAACGTTTGCATCAATACCTGCCTGAGTAGGTTTATTCTCATTTGCGGTAATTTCAGGTGACAATCCTTTGTACTTAAAGAAGTTAAGTGCGTTTTGCGCATTGGCATATACTCTCAGTCTTTTGATTTTCAACCGATCGGTAACAGCACTTGAAAACGTGTAGCCGAGCTGTGCGTTTCTTACACGGAAATAGCTACCACTTTGAACAAAGAATGAATTAGGCAAATAGTTTGTGCCACCACCAATATTGGCAGATGGGTAAGTGTTGGAGGTGCCTTCTCCATGCCAACGATTGTCGAAGTAATCTTTGGTGAAGTTTTCGTTTCCATATCTCCATCCAAGGTTAGCATTGTATATATCCACTTTTGCAACACCTTGAAAATCCAACATTAGGTCAAACCACTTGTAATTCCAGCTCGTGTTAATCCCGTAAGTTAGTTTAGGATTTGGATTACCAATAATTTGTCTGTCTAAACCAGTTATTCTACCATCAGGCGTACCGTTGCTTCCACTTATATCGCGGTATTTAAAGTCTCCCGGTTTAGCTGTTTTTTGAGCAGACTCACTGATCTCTTTTTCATTTTGGAAAATCCCCTCTACCACATAACCGTAGAAAGAACCGATAGGGTCACCCACGCGTGTGCGTGTAGCTTTGGCACCTCCCGTTAATCCAACACCACCATCGTATATAGGATTGGCCCCAGTAGATACAGAGAGAACCTTGTTATCATTGACGGCTGCATTTACACCAATACTAAAAGAAAGGTCCTTACCGATATTATCTCTCCAACTTACTGCACCTTCAAATCCTTTATTCTGAAAGTCGGCCTGGTTACCAATAATGTTACCTGAAGCAGTTCCTATTGAAGACAAAACAGGTAAGTCAAAAATAGCTCTTTCTGTTTTTTTACTGTAATAATCGAGTTCGATGGTTAAACGGTTTTTCAGTAAAGCCGCTTCAATACCAACGTCTGTTCCTACACCTCGTTCCCATACCGTTACAGGCGGAATAATGGAGTTGATACTTCCACCGGTATTGACCTTGCCATCGAATATGGCCGCAAGATTTCCACCAGAGGCTACCGTTAATGTGGATAAGTTAGAAGGAACCGATGCATTCCCGATTTTTCCCCAGCTAGCACGTAATTTTAAATTATCAAATATGTTCTGATCCTTCATAAATGACTCATTACTAATTACCCAGCCAGCACCAACGGACGGGAAATAGCCCCATGCGTTACCTCCTTCAAAAAATTTAGAGGAACCGTCGGCTCGTAAGGAGGCATTGAACAGGTAGCGATCAGAGAAGGAATAGTTTACACGACCGAAGTAAGATGCATAAGTTGCCAAGTCTCCTTCGTCCTTAATGGTTCTGCCTGTCGCATTTCCCAGTTCTAAGTAAAGATCGCCTTCACTTGTAAAGGGAACGTCTCGTGCAGAGGCTGTGAGTTTATAGGATTGATCGCGCTGAGCCGACTGACCTATCATAGCAGTTAAGGAGTGGTTTTGCCAAGCCTTGGTATAGGTTAACGTATTTTCAAAAATCCAATATCTTGCCTGAGGTCTTGTGAAGGTGAGCAAACTATTGGTATTGCGTTGACCAAGCGTAGCTTCATAAACCGGAACATATGCTCTGGTTTCATCTTGTCCGTAGCGTCCACCTAGGCTGGTTTTAAAAGTAAAATCTTTCAGGAAGTTAACCTCTGCATAGGCATTGGCTGTCAGCAATGTCTTTTTGGTGTTCTGATTGAAGTAGTCAATGGTAGCTTGTGGGTTAAAGTTTGCGCCATCGCCAAGGTTAAGTTTGGATGGGTCTCCATAGGTACCATCAGCATTGTATACAGGTACGGCAGGAGATGCAGCGTACAATTGGCGGAAAATACCCCCAGCTTCATCAGCAGATTTACTAAAAGCACCTGTGGCCGTGTATCCCATTTTGATAAATTTGGATACCTGGAAGTCGTTTTGAAAACGAGCGGTATATCGTTTGAATCCATTTTTTTCAACTATACCATCTTGTTTCAGGTAACCTACGGATAAGTTATAGGTTGATACATCACCTCCGCCACTAACCGACAGTTGATGGTTGGTAATGATGGCATTTCGAAGTATTTGATTATACCAGTTGGTACCTTCTCCCAAAGTGCTAGTATTTAGCAAAGGATCTTTACCATTGATCTGGCTTAATTCGTTGATGATGGTCCCGTACTCTTGTGCGTTGGCCATTTTTATTTGGTTCGTTACCTTTTGAACCCCAACGTAACCATCATAGTTAATAACTGCTTTGCCAGATTTACCCTTTTTTGTAGTGATGAGCACTACTCCGTTAGCTGCCCTTACTCCATAAATAGATTGGCTTGAAGCATCTTTAAGAATATTCATGCTTTCTATATCTCCGGAATTAAGGAAGCTAATGTCGTCGAACCAAACTCCATCGACAACATATAGAGGATTACGGCTTCCGTAGGCTGTGCCCACACCGCGTATACGAATTTGAGGAGCCTCACCCGGTTTACCCGAGTTGTTGATTTGCACCCCCGCTACCTTTCCCTGCAAACCGCTTACGGCATTCATAGAAGGTTGCTTGGAAATCTCTTCCCCTTTGATTTGAACCACTGAGCCTGTTACATCCAGCTTTCTTTGGGTACCGTAACCCACAACAACCACCTCATTAAGTGATCGCGCGTCATCATCAAGTGTTACGTTTAATGTTGTTTGAGAGCCGACTGTAACCTCTTTTGTGAGCATTCCAATCATAGAAAAAACAAGTACAGTTTCTCTGGATGGAACCTGAATACTGAAACTTCCTTCGATATCAGTAGGAACTCCAGTTGTAGTACCTTTTATCAATACACTTACTCCGGGTAATGGGGAGCCGTCGGCACCTGTCACTTTACCCGTGATGCCAATTCCTTGTGCGTAAGAAGTAACACTTCCCAACAGCAAGAAAATAATGACATACAGTAGTCGTAAATCAGTTTTCATTGATGATTATTTAATGATATAATTATTATAAGAATTTATTGAACTTCATTCAAATTTAATTCTCAGCTCTCCAAATCATCAAGAAAAGGACTACATCACCACTACATCAATCAGAATAATACAAGGTTTTGGTAGGTTTAGGTCGAATACTTCGTGGATAAATTCAATTGGTCTAAATATCCATCATATACTGCACAAGATTAGAATCAAGGGGTAAATCGAGCTTTTTTCGTAATCGATAGCGCTTTATTTCTACACCGCGGACCGAAATCCCCAGAGCGGGTGCCATCTCTTTGGTAGATAAATTCATGCGAAGACAGGCTGCAAGGCGTAGTTCGGAGGGGGATATGGTGGGAACAAGGGCACGAAGTCTTTTGAAAAATTGCTCATGTACCTCCTCAAAATTATCCTCAAACAATTGCCAGTCGTCCTTGCCGGCAACGTTACGTTCAATGCTGTGCAGAAGCTTCTGATAATGAACATTGGGGAATTGAACACCAAGATCTTCTTTAACTTGTTTTAGTTCATCCCGAATCTCTTCAAGAATTTCATTTTTACGCACCACATTGATCGCTACATTACTGATTTGTTGACTTTTATTCTTGATTTCGCTCTGTAACTTCTCATTTTGAATTTCCATGATTTTCTTTTCGCTTGCCAATTGTTGTTGCCGGAGCTTCTCTTCCTGTTCCTTGATTAATTTGGCTCTATGTTTTGCCAATCTCTTTTCCTGATACCATAACAGAGCGATCAGAAGTATAGCGACTACGATCCAAAAAAGGACTTTTGCCCAAATGGTTTCATGGCGATATGGGGTAACATCAAATGAATAGGTAGCGATTTGATTGCTGAGATTGCTTCTGATTTCAAAAGCATAAGTTTTGGCTTCTAGATTGGTGAATTCGACAGCACTTTGATCAGTCCATTCGTAAGTCCTTTTAAACGGTATTTGTATTGTATCTGCTGTCCAAAAATTGGAAGAGCGTAGTTGATTCGTATAGAGCGGACGTCTTGTGGGAGTGTAATGCCGCTTTGAATCGGAAAAGTCTCGGATAAGTTACGAAGATTTGTAATGCGGCGAATTGTGGGGAGAACTTGTTCCTGTTCTTCGCGAGGAGAATCTTGCCGGTTATATAATGCATAGCCATTGTTGAGACAGAATAGATAATAGGTGTCCGAAATGGGAACAATGGTTTCGTGATTTCGAACCAAGGTAAGGTCTAAGTTGATTTTCTGACCGTTCTTTTTATGCAATTCAACACGATTTAAATAAATGGTAAACCATTCATCGTGCACACCAGCCCTAACTTTATATGGGTCTTCAACACTAAAATCGAAGGCGTTACTTCTGATAAATTTATTTTGGGGGTCTGGTTCCAGATACCGATTGGCCGATCGGAGCAGCATTTTGTTTCCTAACTGGGTAATATCCAGAGAAAATTCGCTGGGAATTTCCTCTGGCGACTGGTATTCTTTCCAAAATACGGCCGAGTCCAGAGTTGTTGAAAGTAAGGTTCTATAAAGCCCCTTATAGGCATGAGTCAGCCAGAACGAACCGTCACTTTGTCGTACAACCTGCCGAATAGGAAGGGGGCGGATTCCTTTTACAGGATATGCATATTCCCATCGCCCTTTTTCCTTCTTTTTATAGATATGAAGACCCGTATAAGCAGTTTGAAGCAGTAGGGTGTCCTGTTTATTGATGACGGGTAGGAGATTCCACCCTCCGGTTACGCCCGATAATTTTCGAATGCCATTATTTTCAATAAGATAGGTAGCATCGTTATGGCCGCAGATCAACTGGTTATCTATAACTTTTAAATTCCAGGTTTGCCCGCCAAGGCCAGGAACAGCTCGGAAAGGTTCATTGGTATTCCATTTTTTTACAAATACGCCTTTGTTGGATCCCACATACAGGCGCCCTTGCCAAAGAGCAGCACTATAAACTGTGCCCAGGGGATTTTCGCTTGCCTGATAATAGATAACCGGGGATGAAATACTCAACAGATCAATTCCCTGGTCCATACCAACCCAAAGATGATTTCGATTGTCTTCGGCAAGCGACAGCACGGTATTATTTTGAAGTCCATTTTCTTTGTTAAAATGGTACTTCAACTTGCCTTCTTTTGACACAATATATACGCCATTTTGAATGGTTCCGAAAGCATAACTGCTGTCCTGTTTTAGGATTATAGCTTTATTGATTATACCTGCTTTTAGGTCGGAGGCAACGGGAACTTGCCAGGTAGTTAACCGGCCGTTGTTATAGAGCAGGGGGCCATGCTTGGTCGTAGTGATAAGCATTTGGTGGTTAGCCATCGGAAGAATGGATGAAACGGTTCCCAGAGCGAGATCGTCGGTGCCTGGTAAAGGTTTCCATTGGCGATCAATCAGCTCATATAGTCCTTTTCCAATCATTTGTACAACCAATCGGTTATGAACATAGCGCATAAACATGAGGTTGCCTGGAACTTTAATTTCGGTTATTGCTTTTCCATCATAGCGGTATATTCTTGAAAACGATTGAAAGTAGATATACTTTGGTGTTTTAAGAATGTGCCAAATTTCTTCTGTTTTTAGGCTGGGAAATGCTGCTTTTTTGCTTAATGAGTAGTAGTGAAGTTGTCCGGAGGCATTTTCTTGCCAATATCCAAATTCAGAAAAGCCGCCTACATATATGCGGCGTTGAAGGCTCTTTCGGGGGGAGTTGTTTCCTTGGCTGATTACCAACTCGTCAC
>CALGRQ010000443.1 GCA_937880795.1 uncultured Dyadobacter sp.
ACGAAACGCCGGATGTAGAGGAAACCTTGCAAAAATTGCGTAGTTACTTTAAATAGTTTTTTCGTTTCAATGGGAGTTTGATAGGATTTTTAAATCTAATATCCTGCTCCATTGCAACCTATATATCTTACCCGATCCGAAATTAATTCCAGTCGTTGGGACTCTTTCATGGAAAAATCCATGCAAAGGGTTGTATACGGATTCAGCTGGTATTTGGATATAGTTTCTGAGAGTTGGGGTGCGTTGGTCTGGCCTTCCCAAGATGATTTTCAGATTGTAATGCCTCTTCCTATTAAATCCAGATTAGGATTTAAGATTCTATATCAACCGCACTTTTGCCAGTATTTAGGTTTATTTTCATCAGTTGTTTTAACACAGGAACACACAAGGGTATTTTTACTGGCGTGTTCTCAGCGTTTTAAGTACATTTCAACGTATTCTTTTCATCCTTCCAACACCTTATTGGTTCTTGGTACTGAACTACCTCTGATAACCTATCAAGCGAATACATCGGTGTGGTTATCTATGGACATGGGAGTTGATCAATATACGAAAGATCGTGTGGTTAATTTGTTGAGGGCAAAGAAATGGAGTTGGCAACTGGAAGAACATATCGATATACAGCCGCTAATAAATTTGTTTCGCCAAAATCATATGGAAAAAATTCCAGGAGGTGTAGCAGATCGTTCTTTTAAGATTTTCAATAAGCTTTATGGTGAACTTAGGCGTAGAGATATAGCAAAATTAATATATGCTTATGACGATAAGGGAGTGCATGCCGGGATATTGATTGTTCAAGATGGACCGTCTGCAATTTATCTCTTCAATGCAGCCGATGCTGTTGGGAGAAAGGGTAACGCACGGACGTTAATACTGAACGAATATTTTGAAGCAAACAAGCTTACCAATCTTATTTTTGACTTTGAAAGTCCGGGTATTTCATCAATTCATCAATTTTATAAATCCTTTGGGGGCGAAGAAGTTCACCTCATGAGCATCCGAAAGTTGGATTTGCGGTTTCCCTGGAAACAACTATATGCGCTGAGGCGCTGGTTACTTTTGCCAAACGATATCTGATTTCAAGCCTTTATAGGATTTGAGGTCCATGTCCAAGGAACCAATCCATAGTTCCACTTCCACTTTGAGCGGAATTTTATTGGCATCATCAGAAATCCAGAGTTTTAGCGCTCCTTCTCCTTTGAAAAGTTTATTGTCTGGTATGAGGGGATTAAGTCGAAGCACTTTGGTTTTTCCAAATTTGGTTTTGATCACATCTTTGCCAACATATCTCACACGAAGTTTGTAAACTTCTCCGTCAAAAAAAGTAGGTACTTCAATTACCTCGCCCTCTGCCACCTTATCAAAGTTGACTGTACGAAGGAAAAAATATCCACTTACAATATCATGAATGTTATTGGGCACATGGTAGGTCTTAGATTCATTCTTCACCGTAGAAATGGCTATGTCTTTACTGTGATTAAAATCTACCGTTTCCTCTTTTCTGTATTTATTTTCCTGAATACTGCGTTCAAACTTGTGGGGGAGAATGGTGTTGGTATCCACATATGACCGCCAGGTATCCCGTACTCTCGAAATAAGATCGAATGGGCCTACCGTACGGCCATGTACATTGATCCTAAAACAGGGTTTATTATTGACAACTGTTACATTTTTCCCTATTTCTACCTTCGCTTCCGCCGCATTTATAAAGCCATAATGAACACGGTACTCCACTTTTTCTCCCACTCCAAAACTTTTATTCGGCACTGTACGAGTAGGCTCATACGATTTAAAAGCTATGATAGAGCTTGCAGATAACAGCAGTAAAATGATAATGTGTATACGTTTCATCGGTTACTATTAAAATTATAGAGAAGGATATTTGTTTTTTAAATAACCCAGGTACTTCTTAAAATCGCTGTTAAACTTGGTTTCGTATTCTTGCTTAAAACTATTTTGCTTCGACTTATACGTTTGATAACTAATAAAATATGCATTGCCAGGTAATGGTTGAGGCAATGATCGGGCTTTTAACGATTTTTTGCCGCCCAGAAGTGTATCTGCCTCATTAAGAATTCGTATAATCATTTCCTTTTTTAACGAATCTTTTCTGACATCCGGCTTTTGGTCATCTCCAAACGTTAGATACAGGCTATCCAGTTTTTTTATTCCTCCCAAAACGTGTTTCGAGTATGCATCATTATACTTTTTTGAATATTCATACTGGGCAAGTTGTTGAGAATCGGCACCATATTTTTGTTTAAGAAAACGAATTGCTCCGAGATCCCCAACAAAACTGGCCAGGTTCTCATTTAATTCCAGGTTATTTTTTACAAAAAGTGTTCCATGTGTCAGTTCATGGAGAATCAGATTGGCTAAGCTTCCTTCTTTACGATTTAGCATACTGGATAAGATGGGATCTTTTAAATAGCCCAAAGTGGACCAGGCCGAAACTTCACCTATATCCGTATCATAACCGGCATCTATAAGTATTTTTTCTTCGGAAACAGCTCTTGTTGAATCAAAAAAGCCTTTATAGGGGAATGCTCCCAAAATGGGAAATTCCCATTGATAGGGTTTTATACGATACCTATCCGACGCTGTGATAACCCATATTAAGGGCTTTCCATGTTGGTCGTAAAAGGTTGTATAGTTTTTAGAAGGGGTAAGACCAAGAGAGTCGACACCAAACTGCTTTATTTCTTCAATGAGCCTAATTCTTGCTTTTAGAGAGTCTGGGAAGGAGGGATCAGCCAGGACGTCAGGTACATCTCGCACATTCATTAGTATGCTAATTTGTCCTTTTGCTTGCATCCATCCATAACTAAGTAGATCGCGGTTGACGATACCGAGGATAACACAAAGAATGAGTAGGCTCAGTAATATTTTTTTGATCACGTGACGATTTATTACCGTAAATTAACTCAAAAAAGGCCGGTAACAATTACCGGCCCCATGATAAACAAAAATATCGTTTGTTTTATTATTTACATATAGTTAAGATCATTATTCGGTTTAAGTTTAATGATTTTTACCATGTTTAAAAATAGAATGAAAGGATAGGTAGGATCGAATTCATGCCATTTGAAACCGAAGTTTGCCCGTCCACCATATTTGTGATGGTTGTTGTGGTAGGATTCTCCCATCATCAGAAAGTCGAATGGTAGTAGATTTTTGGCCGTGTCGTCTACCTTAAAATTGACATAGCCATATTTATGCGCAAACCAGTTGATGATCGCTCCATGTACTGGTCCCATGAGAAAATGGATAGGCAGCAACAAGAACATCCACCACTCCGTTGCGAATTGGATGTAGAAAAGTATATAGAAAATACCCCAGCCTAGACGAGAAAACCAGCTGTCTCCAATTTTTTCCATGAAAGCCCAATGTGGTACGCCTTTCTTAAACTTAGGATCGATGGTATCGTTACGACGAACTATAGAGTTATAGTAATTCTTTGTCTTCCACATCATGTCCATAAGGCTGCTGGAAAAACTCGGCGAATGTGGGTCATTTTCAGTATCTGCGTATGCGTGATGCAGGCGGTGCATAACACCGTATGCATAGGGACTGAGAAATGAGGAGCCCTGAAAAACCCAGGTTAAAAAGTAAAATACCTTTTCCCACCCGGGGCTCATTGTAAACATTTTATGTGCGGCATAGCGATGCAGAAAAAACGTTTGCATCAATAGGGATAAATACCAGTGGGCAACAAAAAACAGAAAAATAGTCATAAATAGCTTTTGCGATCAGTACTTTATGGCTGCAAAGTTATTTTCAAGCAATTCCGCGAAAGATGACCAGAATCAGTTTTAGGGATGGTATTGGCCTTAGATTATGGGGTAAATGTTTACAGGTTATCACGGTCTGGTGAGCGCTATACACTCAGAATAAAAAAAATATAGACATTGTTATTTTGATACAATTAATATCATATCTTTGTTACTGATATTATCGATCAGCATATTTTATGTTTTAATCGGTTCGTAATAAGAGACAAAATGAATCTTTTATATTAGATTTAGTAATTGGCTTGAACCAACTGAAGTTACATGAAAGTGGATCGTCAGATTAATCACATTTGTTAGACAACCTTAATTTTTAATAAACAATTTACGTTTCTTTAAAGTATGGCAGCACCAACAACAACCGATAAAGAGAATAAATTAAAAGCATTGCAGACAACCCTTGAAAAGTTGGATAAAACTTACGGAAAGGGTACCGTAATGCGCCTAAGCGATAGCAAGGTGTTAGATATTCCGGTAATTTCAACGGGTTCATTAGGGCTGGATCTTGCGCTTGGAGTAGGCGGTGTACCTAGCGGCCGTATTGTGGAGATCTACGGACCGGAATCTTCTGGTAAAACAACTTTGTCGATGCATTGTATTGCAGAGGCGCAGAAAAAGGGAGGTTTGGCTGCATTTATTGATGCCGAGCATGCATTTGACCGCACCTATGCTGAGAAATTGGGCATTGATACCAGTAACTTATTGATATCTCAGCCTGATAGTGGGGAGCAGGCGCTTGAAATTGCAGAGCACCTTATCAGCAGTGGGGCAGTTGATATTATCGTGATTGACTCCGTGGCTGCACTTGTGCCGCGTGCTGAATTGGAAGGGGAGATGGGAGAGAGCAAAATGGGGCTACAGGCTCGTTTGATGTCTCAGGCGTTGCGAAAACTAACTGGGGTCATCAACAAAACAGGATGCTGCTGTATTTTTATCAACCAGCTTCGTGAGAAAATTGGGGTGATGTTTGGTAATCCTGAAACCACTACGGGTGGTAACGCTTTGAAATATTATGCATCGGTTCGTTTGGATATTCGCAGAGTTGGACAAATAAAGGAAAGTGCCGATGCTATTTTAGGTAATCGTACACGTGTCAAAGTTGTTAAGAACAAAGTGGCTCCTCCATTCAAGGTTGTGGAATTTGACATTATGTATGGAGAAGGAATCTCGAAAGTAGGGGAGATTAT
>CALGRQ010000444.1 GCA_937880795.1 uncultured Dyadobacter sp.
TCTATGCCGTCACCAACCGGTGTCGACGTTGCATGTGCGTTGATATAGTCAACGTCCGACGCCTTCAGGTTTGCCTGACGCAGCGCCATTTCCAAAGAGCGAATCTGCCCTTCTTTACTAGGATTTGATATATGCTCACCGTTGGATGAAAAACCAGACCCGACAAGTTCAGCTAAAATAGGCGCCCCGCGTTTAACTGCCGCTTCATAAGATTCCAAAATGACCGTTGCAGCCCCACCGCTTGGTATGAGGCCATCCCGATGCTTATCAAAAGGACGAGATGCTTTCGTAGGATCTGCTCCTCCCACCGAAAATGTACCCAGTCCATCAAAACTAGCCATGGATGCCGCGTTGATTTCCTGAGCTCCTCCACAGATAATCCGATCCTGCAAACCTTGACTGATCATCAAATAGCCCATTCCTATTGAATGTGAGCCAGACGCACAAGCTGCACTAAGGGTAAAATTGATACCTTTCAGTTTAAAAATAGTGGACAAATTCATATTGACCGTGCTATTCATATTCTGAAAAATAGCGCCACTACCAATGAGGGTTGTATCTTGCTTTTCGCGAGCCTTGTCTACGGCTTCAACTACGGAAGCTGCTGTACTGTCATTCCCAAAAATGATTCCTGTTTCTGTTCGATCCAGAAAATCAATGTCCAGACCTGACATTTCCAGTGCTTCCCTCGTCGACACATATGCATACATCGCGGGCTGATGCATGCCCATTCGCTGTCTCCTGGACAGTGAATTTTTTAAATCGGGTTCTTTCACCATACCGGTCAATGCCGACCGAAAACCAAAGTCTTTTCGAACCTGGTCAAAAACAATACCACTTTTTCCCAAATACAAAGATTTGGTAACCTCCTCCAGGTTCTCTCCCAGACAAGAATATATGCCTATGCCCGTTACTACAACTCTATTATTCATGAGTTACGAGTAAATGCCTCCGTTAATATTTACAACCTCCCCAGTGATGTAAGCCGCTTTATCGGAACACAGGAAGCTAACCAGATGGGCTACTTCCTCTGCCTTTCCAAAACGATTCATGGGAATCATTTGCTTCAATTGGTCCTCATCCAAATCCTTTGTCATATCACTCGTGATAAACCCTGGCGCTACGGCATTCACCGTTATTTTTCTTTTTGCGACCTCCTGAGCCAAAGCCTTAGTAGCCGAAATAATCGCTCCTTTTGCAGCTGAATAATTGGTTTGTCCGGCAACCCCTTTCATGCCGGATACAGAGGCAATATTCACGATTCGGCCAGAACGCTTTCTCAGCATTTGTTGAATGGCGTTTTGCGTTACATTGAATAACCCTTTTGTAGAAATATTCAATACGTCATCCCAATCCTTCTCAGGCATCCACATAAATAAACCATCCCGTGTAATACCCGCGTTATTCACCAAAACACTGATATAATGATCAGGATTAGCTTCACGCCATGCGTTCAGAGCATCGTCTACTTCCTGTTTGGTTTGTACGTTGAAATGAAGCAATTCTCCACTCCCACCATTCGCTTGAATTTCAGCCAATGTTTCTTTGGCTGCTTCTTCGTTCGATGCGTAGTTTACCAATATATGCAACCCGTGATCCTTGGAAAGCTGTACCGCAATGGCCCTGCCCAATCCACGTGAAGCACCTGTTACCAATGCACAACTCATAATTTAAAAGGGGTTTCTTTAATATACTCGTAAACTGCCATTATACTTTCAGATTGTGGCACATCCTCTTTGACAAAACTGGCCTTCTGCCTAATCTGATTATAAATCGATAAAGCATTTGGCGACAATCGTGCCTTTTCGCTACCATCCAAAAGGTCAATAGCCTGGCAAATAGCCATCATATGTATGGACATCACCTGGTACGAATTTTCTAAAACCTGCTTGGCCATTACAGCACTATTGGTTCCCATACTCACGATATCCTGATTGTCATTATTGTTGGGTATACTGTGTATATATACCGACGTTGACAAAGCCTGATTTTCAGCCGTTGTAGAGGTGGCAGTAAATTGTACCCCCTGAAAACCGAAATTAAGTCCCCAGGTTCCAGCATTTAGAAAAGGAGGAAACTTCCCATTCAGTTTACTATTCATCAGAAAGTTCAGCTGGCGCTCCATCAACATCGAAAGCTTAGTTAAAACCAGCTTCACCTTATCCATTTCCAGAGAAATATAATCCCCATGGAAGTTACCTCCATGAAACACATTATTGTCTTCTGGACTTACGATCGGATTATCATTGGTTGAATTCAATTCATTCACCACCACTTCTTCCGCATACGCGATCGTATCCAATACAGGACCCAGAATTTGTGGCACACAGCGAATGGAATAATATTCCTGGATTTTCTTTTCAAATTCCTGACGCTGCATGGCCGTATCGTCTTTAAAGAGCTCCTCACGATTTCGAATCATGCCACTCCCCTGCACAAATGACCTCATCTCCTGAGCCACGCGCTGCTGCCCCTTATGGTGCTTCACGGCATTCAGTTGTTCCGAGAAAGAGTCGTCAAAAGCTTCGATCACTTCATTCAGCATAGAAGATGCAGCAATAGCCCACTGCACCAAGCGTTTGGCATAAATGAGGTTTATAGCCGCTATTCCGGTCATGCAAGAGGTACCATTGATCAACCCTAGTCCATCCCGCAACTCCATCTGTAACGGCTTGATCTGATGTTTTGACAATACCTCTGATGTGCTTCTGCGCACGCCGTTTTCATAAACAGAGCCCTCTCCTATCAAATTGAGCCCCAAATGAGAAAGCTGGACCAAATCACCGCTTGCGCCTACACTTCCGTGCTCAAATATTTCTGGTACGATTCCTTTGTTCAGGAAAAGAACCAGTTGTTTAATCACGCCTGTGCTTATTCCGGAATTAGCCTGTAAAAACGTATTTAAACGCGCTACCATGACACTTCTGGCATATACCTCGTTGAGGGCACGTCCAACTCCACTCGAATGGCTACGGATCAGGTTATATTGTAAGCTATTTAACTTATCGGTTTCAATACGATATTGTGCCATGGGCCCAAAACCGGTATTAATACCATAAATAATCTTATCCTTTGAGAAATCTGTTAAAAATGAAAAGGACTCTGATACCTTATTGAGTTGTTCCTCAGTCAGGACAAATTCTTTCTTTTCAAAAGCATATTGCTCGATCTGAGCTAATGAAATACTATTCATTTATTGATACCGAAATTAAATAACGTGTAAAATAAATCTTTTTTTACCGGTTTGACAAGTTAAGCTTTTCGTCCTCATTGAACATTAATAAGTTGCCCGTACTGCTACATTTCCGTAGTTTTGCAACACAACCACGCTCAATCCATACATGATCGGAGAAATTTTATTGAAGCTCAACTTACTCCTTTCAAGAAAAAAAGTTGTTTTCTATATATGCCTAATGGCCGTTATAGCGGTTCTATGTCATGGTATTACCCGGCTCCGTGTCACTGAGAGTATTTTTGCCACCTTACCGCAAGGTGAGCAATTTGAATCATTTAGCAAGCTGATTGAAAACAAGAATATCGTCAATCAAATTGTATTTTCTTTGGAAAATGATTCTTCTGGGACTGCTCTTGATCCTGCAATACTTGTTGAAAATTTTTCTGATTCACTGAAACCTTTTACACAATCCTATATCAAGAACGTACAGGGAGTTAGGCCCGACATACAGCAGGATGTCTACAACTATGCCTACGCTCACTTTCCCGAGCTCATCGATTCTTCATATTATACATACATCAAACAGCGTATTTTACCTGATTCGGTGCGTAAATCGGTTTTATCAAGCTATACGCAGTTATTATCGCCTGGCGGCTCGTTTTTAAAACCATTTATTCTAAATGACCCGCTCGGTCTTACGGCTCCTTATTTTCAATCTTTAAATCGCGCTAACAACAGTAGCGCCATGACGGTTGAAGATGGCATCATGTTCTCTTCCGACCGGAAGCACATTGTCATTACGGCTTCTACCGCATACGATCCAGGAAATTCTGCCCTGAATGTAGCTTTGTTCGAAAGAATGCAAGCTTTTCAAACAAGATGGAACCAAAGTTATCCTAGCAATAAGTTTACGTATTTTGGAACATTTGAGATAGCCGCACGTAATGCGATACAAGTAAAAAAAGATACCAACACTACCATGTTTATTGCACTTGCTGCAATAATCTTCATCTTGATCGCCTATTATCGAAAAGTACTCATCCCGGTTTTCATTGTGCTGCCCGGACTATTTGGTGGGATTTTTGGATTAGGTGTGATAGGCTATCTCAGACCAGAAATATCAGGTATATCGCTGGCCACGGGTGCAGTTATTTTTGGTATTTTATTGGACTATGCCTTTCACTTTTTTACGCACTTACGTCACACTGGATCTATTTCTGTTACCGTTAAAGAAGTTAGTTCTCCACTTCTAACTGGAAGCCTTACCACCGTACTGGCATTTTGCGCACTACAGTTCACTAACTCCGTTGTTTTACAAGACTTTGGTTTATTTGCTGCTCTTAGTCTGGCAGGAGCCGCCGCATTTACACTCATAGCATTACCCCTGATCCTTGAACTTATCCCCTTTAACAATAAAGATATACCCAAAACCGATACATTATTCGCCATCCCCGTTTTACCAAAAAAGTTAAAATCGGCCGGATTATGGGTGATTGCACTACTAACCCTGGTTTTCCTATACTTTTCGCAGTTCACCCAGTTTGACAGCAGTCTGGAAAGTTTGAGTTTGCAAAACGATGACTTGAAAGGACGGGAAGAAAAACTTACGGGTATCAATCCTGATCTACATAAAAGAATTTATATATTTTCTTCAAACCCACTTAAAGAGAAGGCAACGGTAGCGAATCAAAAGGTATACAATACACTGAGCGATTGGAAACAACAGGGAAAAATTGTGGACTTTGTCTCCTCTGGTGCCTTTAAAATTCCCGAAGAGGAAAAAATAGCTCGGCGAAATCGTTGGGAAGAATTTTGGGATCAAGAACGCAGGCACAAAACATTTACAGTCCTCGATGAGACACTTAAACAGACAGGTCTTACCCCAACAGCCTTCGACTCCTTTAAAAACTGGGTGTCCAACCAGGAAATAGATGCCCCTGATGAGGCCACGCTATTTGCTCAGTTGGGACTGGACAACTTATCTGTGTCCGATTCTAGTCAGACTACCTTCATTACTACCATAACCGTCTCAAAACGAGAATTGGATTCGGTAAAAAAAGAATTACGAAGAATCCAGGACGTTTCCATTTTCGACCGTGGCGAACTGGCCGGAACCATGCTTACAATGGTTAAAGAAGACTTTAATTATATCTTATTAATTTCTGCTTCAATCGTATTTTTTACCCTTCTGATTGTATATGGACGCATTGAATTGGCACTGCTTACTTTCCTGCCTATGGTTATCAGCTGGATATGGATATTGGGTATAGCAGCGTTACTGGGTATTAAGTTCAACTTTGTGAACGTGGTTATTACTACATTCATTTTTGGGCTCGGTGACGACTTCAGTATTTTCGTAACTGACGGCCTATTGAATAAATACAAAACTGGAAAAGAAACGCTTAAATCATATCAATCAGCCATTATACTATCCGCAATTACAACCATAGTAGGCACCGGCGTTTTATTTTTTGCAGAGCATCCAGCCATACATTCCATCGCGTTCATCAGTGTATTGGGTATCATTTGTATTCTTATTGTATCATTTGTTGTTCAGCCCGTACTTTTCGACCTGTTTGTACAAAATCGAATCGCTCGAAAAAAAGCTCCGGTTACTTTCTTACCGTTTTTATTAAGTATCAATAGCTTTTCTTATTTTTTGGCAGGATGCTTATTTCTGCATTCGAAATTGGTTACCATTCTCTTCTTGCCTATTTCCAAAAAGAAGAAGAAGGCTATGATTAACCGTTCCTTGTCATTCTACGCAAAAACAGTGATATATTCCGGTCCTCATGTTAAGAAATCAATATCTGGTACCGAACAAATAGACATCAACAAACCGGTTATATTCATCGCCAACCATACCTCTTTTCTCGATATTTTACTGGCGATTATGCTTAATCCCAAAATCGTTTTAATGGTAAAGGGCTGGGTATATAACTCTCCGTTTTTTGGTCCCATTATACGATATGCGGGCTATGTTTATACGGATGATGGACCTGAGCAAAATTTAGAAAAGCTTAAAACACTTGTAGCTGACGGCTATTCATTGCTTATTTTTCCGGAGGGCACTCGTTCAGAAGATGGCACCATAGGACGTTTTCATAAAGGTGCATTTTATCTGGCCGAAGAATTACAACTGGATATACAGCCGTTATTGATCCATGGCGCGTCGGAGGTACTTCCAAAAGGTGATTTTCTAATCCGACCTGGCGCCTTAAACGTTCGCGTATTGCCTCGAATTAAGCTATCAGATCCAAAATGGGGATCTCAGCTCCGTGAGCGTACTAAGAACATATCCAGTTTCTTCAAGACTGAATTTGCTAAGTATAAAGCAGAAATGGAGGACACACACTATTTAAAACACCGGATTTTCACCAACTATGTCTTTAAAGGACCCGTTTTGGAATGGTATTTCAAAGCCAAGTGGAGGCTGGAAGAGAAAAATTTTGCCGAATACAACCAATTAATTGAAGATCGGAAGCGTATATGTGACCTAGGTTGTGGCTATGGTTATCTGTCGTTTTACCTGCATTATTGTGATGCTAGCAGGATAATACGTGGTGTAGATTATGATGAGGAAAAAATTACTGTTGCGCAAAACAGCTTTAACAAAACGGATCATTTGCAATTTATAGCTACCGATGTAATGACCGTGGATATTGGTGAACAGGACATTATCTTTCTAAATGATATCCTGCATTATGTATCCCAAGAAAAACAACTTACATTGTTGCAAAATTGTGCGGAGGCTTTGTCAGAAAACGGTATACTATTTATCCGTGACGGGATAACGGATGAACACGATAAGCATCAGAATACACAAAGAACAGAAGCTTTGTCGACCGGACTGTTTTCTTTCAACAAAAAATTGGAAGACTTCCACTTTTTTTCGATACAGGATATCAGGAATTTTGCGCAACGGAATCATTTAAGTTTTGAAATGCAACAGCATTCCAAAACCACATCCAATGTGCTATTTATTCTAAGAAAGTCAAAAGCTTAGTATTTGCTCGATACGATTCATATAATATACACCACTAAATAACACATGAAACACGCAGAAAAGGAAACGGAATTTGACTTCGTTATTGTAGGAAGTGGATTGGGTGGACTAGCGTGTGGTTATATATTAGCATCCGAAGGATATAGCGTGGTGATCCTTGAAAAAAATCATCAAATTGGCGGACACTTACAGGTTTATAGCAGGGATAAAACGATATTTGATACCGGTGTTCACTACGTCGGAAGCCTCAATGAAGGTGAAAATCTTTATCAATTCTTCAAATATTTCCAGATACTAGACAAGCTGAAACTTAAGAAGCTGGATGAATCCAAATTTGATGTAGTACGCTTCACTGATGGCAAAGAATATAATTATGCCCAAGGTTATGAAGGCTTCATGCAATCATTGATCACAGACTTCCCTGAAGAGCAAGAAGCCATTGAAGTCTATTGCAAAAAAATTAAAGAAGTTTGTAGTAAGTTTCCGTTGTATAATTTAAGGGTCTCGGGCGACAGCTATCAGCTTGATGAGGAGCTACTGAAACTCAATGCCCATGAATATATAGCTAGCCTTACAACCAACTTTCGATTGCAAAATGTACTTGCCGGGTCAAATCTCCTCTATGCCGGTGTAAAGGAAATGACCCCTTTTTATGTACACGCACTTATTCTGAATAGTTACTTATCTGGTGCCTACAAATTCGTAAATGGCGGTTCACAAATTGCCATATTGATGAGTCGTGAAATACGGGCGTTGGGCGGCAAAATATTAAAGCATAAAAAAGTAGTGAGCGCCAATTTCAACGACGAGGGCTGTATCACGGAAGTCGTAATGGAAAACGGCGAAAAAATTAAGGGAAAGCAATTCATATCCAATGTTCACCCAGCAGTGTCAATTGACATTTTTGGTGAAAATCATTTCCTCAACGTATACAAAAACCGAATAAAAGGATTGCCCAATAGCATATCGACCTTTCTTGTACATTTGTCGTTTCACGAAAATACGTTCGAATATCTCAACTATAACATTTATCAACATCATATAGAAGATGTTTGGGGGGGAATCGAATACGATGAAGATACATGGCCTCAAACTTATTTTGTGTGTACGCCGTATATGTCCAGAAATCAAAAATATGCCGAATCGATGTCGATCATGACCTATATGAAATCGTCAGAAACCGACCCATGGGCAAATTCATTCAAGACCGTATCTGAACCTGGCGAGCGCGATATTAGCTATCAGCAGTTCAAAAAGGAAAAAGAAGCCAAGGTATTAAAGCGTATAGAAGAAGTTTTTCCGGGTATTACCGAAAAAATAAAAAGTGTACATAGTGCAAGTCCGCTTACTTTCCGCGATTATATAGGTAACCGGGATGGTGCGCTATACGGTGTTTTAAAAAACTCAAATTCACCTGCCAGGTCACAAATTAATACGAAAACGAGAATACCAAACCTTCATTTAACAGGTCAAAATATATCAATGCATGGAATTTTAGGCGTAACCGTGAGCGCCTTTGTTACATGTTTTGCTTTTGTCGATAAAAACAAACTAGTTCAAAAAGTTATAAATGCGTAATCATGCAAAAAGTTGACGTTTTAGTTATCGGAGCAGGTCCCGCAGGAAGTGTTGCGGCTTCATATCTGAAAAAACAGGGGTATTCGGTTACCATACTCGAAAAGGAAAAATTCCCAAGATTTCAAATTGGTGAAAGCCTTTTACCTTGTTGTATGGAGCATCTGGACGAGTCAGGATTGTTGGATGCGGTTAAGGCAAAAAACTTCCAAAAAAAAACAGGGGCCGCATTTATGCGTGGTGAAAAACGATGTGAGTTTTTGTTTTCCGAACAGTTTACCCAGGGTTGGACATGGACCTGGCAAGTAAAGAGAGCTGACTTTGACATGACGCTGGCCGAGGCCGCCAGAGCCAAAGGGGTCAATGTTAACTTTGAATGCGAGGTATTGGCGGTAGATGCCAACAGTGAACGACAAATAACTGAATATAAGGACATCGAGGGCAATATTCATCACATCCAATCTCGTTTTATTATAGATTCTAGTGGTTATGGCCGGGTGTTACCGCGTTTATTTGATCTGAGTAAACCCTCAGCTTTTTCACCTCGTGGAGCAGTATTCTCTCACCTGGAAGACATCAACCGTACTGAAAAAACAAGCAATAATATTTTTGTACACTCTTTCGACAATAACAAGTCTTGGATATGGGCTATTCCTTTTTCTGACGGTTCAACCTCAGTGGGTATCGTAGGTGACCGTGATAAAATCGTAGATCTGGCTGCAAACGATGGTGAAAAGTACAAGCAGTTTATCAGAAATTTCGAAGACCTTAAAGGTCGATTTGCGCATTCAGAACTCAAATTTGAACCGCGGAATATCCTCGGCTATTCCGTTGGCGTAAAATCGATGTTCGGAGATGGATTTGTACTTTCTGGAAACAGTACGGAATTTCTTGACCCTATATTTTCTTCGGGTGTAACCTTTGCTACGGCATCGGGTTTATTATCCGCAAAAATGACACACAAGCATCTTCAAGGAGAACAAGTGGACTGGAAAAACGATTATGAAGATGTCGTTCAAAAGGGTATTGACGTATTTAGAAGCTATGTAACCGGATGGTATAGCGGTGATTTCCAAACCATTGTATTCGCAAAGACTATCGATGAAGAAATCAAAAATCAGATTTGTTCCGTACTTGCCGGATATGTCTGGGATAAATCGAATCCGTTTGTTAAGAAACACGACACCATTTTATCAACACTTGCCAAGGTGATTAAGATCAAGGAGTCCCAAGCAGATTAGTTTTTAAAGGGGCAGTGGTAAAAATTCATTATACTGCCCTCAACAATATAAAACCGTGCTGTTTCCCTTGATAGTGGTTGTATATCAAAACATAACGGGGCGATTTTTTCTTCCCAGACTCGAATTGCTTCATTTGATGGGGTACCTCCTTCCCCGATAAAATTTGTGCACCCACCCATGTGGCAAATGCAGACGCCGTGGGATAATCGCCTACCAAATGCTTATAGCAATATACATCGCAATGGGCGAAAAATGATTCCCGAATCGCCGTATACATAAAATCGGTACGATTGTCTCCACTATTCCCAGCAATGAAGACGTCTATATCCTGATTTTGAACTCCATTACGTTGTAAGAAAAATGTCAATTTCTCTGCGATATCTTGTGGGCCGGGCGAACTAATTTGATCTACATCAACGAATTCCGCCAATGTATGCTCAGTCTTCTGCGCTCCAACTATAAACATGGCAGCCCCTTCACCACAAACAGAACCTGGCGAGTCGGAAGTTAGAACTGTATCAGAAGTTATATCATGGTTTTTGAAATAGCCATTGAGGAAATCAATGTTGTAGTTATATTCAGATATTTCCTCAACAGCACCCAGTAAAACGCATTTACTGCCCCCCTCCTTTAGTAGTAATATAGCATCCAGTAAAGCGCACTCAAAAGCCAATCCTCTATGTACGTGGGTGGTATTATATCCTGTAGTCTTACTCAGCAAAGCGAGGTTACCCGCAACCGCATTTGGAGTACTTTGTACAAAATTGGTTGGAGTTAGCGTTCCTTCGTTGTAATCAACAATCTGGTTAAGAAATTTCAGGCAATCTTCCAGCCCACCATTCGCTGTGCCCAAAATAATACCATCTACCCCTTCATTTTTGATAATTAAAGGTAACCCAGCTCCCACACCCATCCTAACGGCCTTCCCCATTCTTCGAAGCAAACCCGCGGGAATGAGATTACCATACCCAGGTTCTTGGGCGGTAAACCTTTTCCCTTTACAGTTTAGAACTTCCCCGTCCAGAAAAGCACCGTCATATGTTTGTTGCGCCGATATGCAAGATGAATCAAGTATAAACATAACGTTAAGCTCGTGGTTGAATGGGCGGATTAGGATGAAACTGTTCCAGCAGCCTGCATAAACCCTTTGATTTTAGTTACATAGGCTACTTCCTCCTGTTCCCGCTTCTCCTGGGTCCAGTTCAGTTCAGCAGCCATTAATGCAGCAACTTTTGGTATAACTCTTAACGTACTAGCCCAGTCTGTAATTTCAAGACGAATTCGTCGAGCTAAGAAATCCCGCAATGTAGTAGCCATCTCGACTCGTGCACAATATACTACCTCAGCCTGTATATACGGGTAAGCTGGATCCAATGGCTGCTTTAAAGTTTCATCGTAAATCGTCAATAAACCAACTTCATCGGCCCTGCTTCCATACTTCTGAACAAGGTGCTTGGCTACCTCAACAGATAAACCGTATTTGTTACCTAAGGTTTTATATTGATCCAATTTGTAATTCTCTCCACCAGCCAAA
This sequence comes from uncultured Dyadobacter sp., assembly GCA_937880795.1. Taxonomy (GTDB): domain Bacteria; phylum Bacteroidota; class Bacteroidia; order Cytophagales; family Spirosomataceae; genus Dyadobacter. The sequence continues at coordinate 11,532 of CALGRQ010000444.1, forward strand.
ACATAGGTATCCGTTTTACAATCGTTACGACTACCAAAAATGCCATCGATTTGATCAACCGCATCTTTTGCCATAAGCCGGTAGGTGGTCCATTTACCGCCTAGTAAACTAACGAGCCCAGACGTCGTGTCAATTTCTACTTCGTGATCCCGCAATAAACTTTTGGTTGATTTGCCCACCTCTGCTGATAGCAATGGTCTCATACCACCAAAGCCAGCCATGAGTTGCGATATATCTATTTTTTTAGCTAGATAAGGGTTTAAAGTATCAGCCAGGTATTGCTTCTCCTTTTCATTCAATACTGGTTCAGAATCCAAGCCCTCACTCTCCGTATCCGTTGTACCTAAAATCATGGCACCTTCAAATGGAATGGCAAATACAACCCGTCCATCCGAAGTTTTCGGAATAAGCATCGCCTGAGTACTATTCAGGGTTGCATATGGTAGCACTGCATGAACCCCTTTACTTGGACGTATACGTTCACCAAGGTCCTTATTAGCCATGAGCCTGATGTGATCAGAAAAAGGACCGGTGCAATTCAACACCAATTTGGTTTTTATATTGAAAGACTCCTTAGATTGAGAATCCGTTACATGCACTGTATTTAATTTGCCTTGCCCATCCTTATCAAAACCATTCACAGAAACATAGTTGGCAACAACGGCACCATTTTCAGAAGCCGATTGAACCAGCGCCAAACAATAGCGCGCATCGTCCAACTGACCGTCATAATATAAGACAGCACTATGTACCTGATCTTTATTCAGGGTCGGCATTTGCTCGAATACCTCCTTTTTTGACAGCCATTTGCTCTTGGGCAAAGAATCATTGGACGCAAAGCTGTCATACATTTTTAACCCAATGGTAAAATATAGCCCCTCTAACCAAGAGCCTACCGGCGTCAACAAAGCCAAAGGACGTGCCAGATGCGGTGCATTACTCAATACCAAATGTCGTTCTTCCAGACCATGACGTACTTGTTTCAGCTGTGCAAAATCCAGCTTTTTGAACGCTTGTTCCAGATAACGAACGCCACCATGAATTAGTTTTGTCGACTTAGACGAGGTCTCCGACGCAAAATCCTGACGGTCTATTAACGCTACTTTATATCCCCGCAAAGACGCATCCAAAGCACATCCGGCCCCACTCGCTCCTGCGCCGATAATACAAATATCAAATTCTTCACTTTTAAGTTTGGCAAGAGACTCTTGTCTATTCATACAATGGGCGGATCCTTTACTTTAATATTATTACCGTTCTTGACAAAAGTACAACTTGTGAGGTTTTAAGCATAGAATGAAGAAAAAATAAGTACAGCAACTCTTGTGACTTAACAGTTATTTCTTTGTCTGAAACTTGTTCAATGCTAAAAAAAACTTAGCTTTGGTACATTAAACTATATCACTTTACTTACAAAAAACACAAATTCTTATGGGCTTAATGTCATTCTTTAAAGGAGTTGGAGAAAAGATCTTTAAAAAAGATGAGGTGGCTGCACCTACTCCAGAAGTAGAACCACTACGTGCAAGCGCACTCTTAGCTCACGTTAAGGCACTTGGCCTTCCTTACAACTCTTTGACTGTAAAAACTGCTGGTGACACCGTTACAATTGAAGGAGAAGTTGCGCAACAAGAAGATGCAGAAAAGATAGCACTTGCAGTAGGTAACGTAGAAGGCGTAGAAGTTGTTGACAACCAATTATCAGTGGCCACTCCTGCTGCTGAGGCTACTTACCATACCGTTGTTAAAGGCGATACACTTTCTAAAATTGCACAAACAGTATATGGCGATATGATGAAGTATCCGGTTATATTTGAAGCCAATAAGCCTATGCTTTCACACCCTGACAAAATTTATCCAGGACAGGTTTTACGTATTCCTGCTCTTTAATTCATTAGTTATATCCGAAAGGGATTGTATTTCGTATATAAGTTTGAAGGAACAAAAAAAGTGGCGACCCATATGGGTCGCCACTTTTTGCTTATACCGTTTGAGAAAACTATGATTATTAGTCTTCTGCTGCAATTACATTAATAGCGATCTTGTGTTTCACTTCTTTGTGAAGATCGATCAATGCTGAATATGTACCAATTGATTTTACATCATCAACAGTAATTTTCTTACGGTCGATATCAAAACCTTTTGATTTAAGGCTATCAGCCACCTGCGTGTTAGTAACACGTCCGAAAATACGGCCGCTTTCTCCTACAACCGTACGAATGTCGATTGTCAAATCACCAATTGCAGATGCGATATCTTCTGCATCTTTTTTCAGTTTTTCAGCTTTGTGAGCTGCCTGACGTACGTTTTCAGCAACAATTTTACGGTTAGAGGCATTCGCCAATAATGCAAAACCTTGTGGAATAAGGTAGTTACGTCCGTAACCTGCTTTCACAGTTACAATATCGTTCTTATATCCTACTCCGGCTATATCAGTTATTAATATGATTTCCATTGTTCGTAGCTCTTTCTAATTTATTTCAATTGATCAGCAACGAAAGGCAATAATGCCAAATGACGTGCTCTTTTAATTGCCTGTGACACTTTGCGCTGATATTTCAAGCTAGTTCCTGTAAGACGACGTGGCAAAATTTTACCTTGTTCGTTTACAAGCTTCAACAAAAAGTCTGGGTTCTTGTAATCAATATACTTAATGCCTGATTTTTTGAATCGGCAATATTTTTTGCGGTTAATGTTTTTCTCAACCGGTTCGTTTACGAGTGACATAGCTTATGCGTTTTCGGTTTTAGATTCAGTTGATTCTTCTTTCTTTCTGCCTACCAATCCCTTACGTTTCTTTTCGTTGTAAGCAATTGAATGCTTATCAAGGGCGATAGTCATAAAACGCAAAACGCGCTCATCACGACGGAATTCTGTTTCAAGAATATCTACCACGTTGATATCAGTCGAAGTATATTCGAAGATGTGATAGAAACCTGAATTTTTCTTTTGGATCGGATAGGCCAGCTTACGCAATCCCCAATCTTCCTCATGTACTATAGCACCACCGTTAGAAGTGATGATAGCACTGAATTTTTCAACGGCGTCCTTTGCCTGGGCCTCAGACAAAATGGGAGTTAAGATGAACACCGTTTCGTATTGCTTAGACATACGGTAATTGATTAAATAATTTATATAAATAAAAATTCCTCATTCCCATGCAAGCATAGAAATGAGGGTGCAAAAATAGGGCTTGAAATTTAAAATTCCAAGCCCCTATTCTAATTTTATGATCTATATACCTCCTAAGGGATTCGTCAAAAAGCTTAATGACTTTTCAGTATCCTTGCAATGGCAATCATTGGCATCGTAATTCCGAATATAACAGTAGTTGCCACATTTACATTTTGCCAGCTATATCCATCCGAAATATATCTATATCCGGCAAGACCTAAAAATACGATTCCTAACAAAATCTGCAACCAAGCGATATACTTACTACCATTTTTACTCATAATCGGGTACTATTTCACAGTGAAGTCACCCTTGCCAATCTTAAATCCCTCGCTATATACTTCAATAGCGTAAGTGCCTTCTTTCATAGCAATACCACCCCTACCATAAAATATGTCAACCGATTGCCCTGTGTTTGTAAACTGCACCGATTGCTTAGAACTATATATTAACTCCTTTCCGTCATGAATAAATGATCCCGAACCTGTTGCCATATCCGAAAGTACCGCACCGCTCGGATCCAGAATACGTAGATAAATATCCTTTTGGTTTTGTTTCGCAACTGCATTTTCCCCTAGTTTGAAGTTGACACGCAGTTTATCGATTCGTTTTGCCTTATACTTACCTCCATCGCGTTCCTTTCCTTTTGAAGAAACCGCGTTAATCGTCAAGTTTTCAGCCCGTAGAGCCGAAGCAATATTGACTTTTTCCGCCAATTCCCGATTCAGTGCCGTGTAGTTACTTACGGAGTCATTCAACTGATTCCGCTCTGACTCCAACCCACTCACCTGCTGACTCAGTTCTTCATTTTTAGAGGTTGCAATTCCTAATTCCTGTTTCAACTGAGCAATTTCCGAATCCTTTTGATTCAATATAGACTCATAGGATTTGATCTTCTTATTGTAATTGGCAGTCGCGAAGTTATTTACATTTTTCAACTCCTGCTTATCCTTTTCAAGCTGGGCTTTTAAAGCAACCAGAGAATCAACACTACCTCCCAGTTTTTGTATCTCAGCAATTTTATTGTCCAATTCTACAGATATAGAATCCAGCTTGGTTTTGGTCAATAATACCTCCTCGGTTTTTGCTGTAATGATGTCATCCTTTAAATTATTTTCCTGTTTCTCATGATAAATGAAATAAACCAGGACAAGATTAAGCAATAATAATACGGCTAGGGCTGCCCACAATAGGGTCTTCCGATCTTGCTTTTGTTCTTGATTGTAGTCCATATTGAGCTTTAATTTTTTGAATTAGTTGGTAAAAGAACTATGTTTTTTTCAATTTTGAAATAAGTTCTACCGGATTTCTGGAAGCATACTTATTAATTTCATACATAATTTGATATTTATCAATTACTTATACTAAAAAATGTCTTTGATTGCGGAAAACATTCAACTGATTAAACAGCAGCTACCAGAAACGGTTAAGTTAATTGCTGTTACTAAAACCAAGCCAATCGCTGTTTTGCAGGAAACATACGACGCGGGATTCAGAACCTTTGGCGAAAACAAGGTACAGGAGATGACCGAAAAGTACAATTCTCTTCCGAAAGATATTGAATGGCACCTGATCGGTCATCTGCAAACCAATAAAGTGAAATATATAGCACCCTTCGTTTCCCTGATTCATTCTGTGGACAGCTTCAAACTGCTTAAGGAGATTGACAAAGAAGCCAAGAAAAATAGTCGAACCATCCCCTGTTTGTTACAGATATTTATTGCCACAGAAGAAACTAAATTTGGCCTATCAGAAGCTGAGGCCACGGAAATACTGACCTCTCCTACTTTGAAAGAGTTAAAAAATATTAAACTCATGGGTGTAATGGGTATGGCGTCCAACACCGATAGCGAGGCGCAAATCAGATCGGAGTTCAGAAATCTGAAAGAAATAGCAAAAAGACTACAACATTTTAACTCTGAGCAGGTCCAAATTCAGGAAATATCGATGGGAATGAGCAGTGACTATGTTATTGCAGCCCAGGAAGGCAGTACGATGGTAAGGGTTGGAAGTGCCATTTTTGGAAGTCGTTAATACTACAATAGGACTGATGTCAGTCCTATTGTAGTATTAAATCAATTAGCGCTCTATACCATGTTCACCTAAAATCTTTTGAACCTCGTCTCTGACAAATTCAAAAGAAAGATCGGCACAAGCCAAACCTTCCTTCCTTACCAAACTGGCATTGGTTTGACTACCATAACCGCCAGAATAAGGATTATAACTTGAAAAATTACCCAGTGCGCCCATAAGAATGATCCCAAATGTACCGGTAGCATTTCCGAGGTGAGATGGACCACTGTCGAGACCGATAAAATAATCGGCGCGTTTAATAACCTCGGCGGTTTCTAAAATTGTCAATTGCCCACAGAGGTTTCGATATAATTTTGTTTCCACCTTCAAATTACTCTTTAGGCCAATTTCTACAATATGGTAATTGTATTCTGCTGCAATCCAATGAATAAGCTGCTGCCACCGCTCTGCAGGCCAATCCTTGGGAGCGAAGTTGGATTGACAATGAACCACAATATATGGTTTCTCTAGTTGCAACCGATTCGCTTTCTCCTCGTGGCTACTTTGCAAGTAAAGCCTGGGCTGGTCGTTCGCTGGAAAGTTGGCTGTTATCGGGATTAGTCCAGATGTTTTAGAAAACACTTCCAGCAAATTTCCAAAATTAAAGTAGTTATGGACATTTATGCCCCGTTGTTCCGCCACAGGATTATCCGTGGCGACATCACACCTGGTACAAACATTGTTGTTTTTAAATTGCAATTCAAAAACTTTATCGAATACACCGGTTCCCATTATGGTACTACGCTGCGTTACGCAAAATTCTTTAAAAACCTCGTTAATCATAGGATTAGAGCTTACCAGTTCGCTAAAAACCGGCTTCACAAACCATACGATGTAAGCATTCGGGTACAGTTCACGCACATATCTAGAAATGGGTTCTGCGGCAACAATATCTCCAAAATGTTCTGTTCGAATGATGGCTATCAACTCCTCCTCCTTTTTTAATTTAGATTTGGTCAGATAGAATCGAAATGCAGCTAAATAGCCCAATCCATGAGCCTTGAATATGTGTGTGTATTTATGATACCGGTGCGTCCAGAGTTGACGAAATCGTGCTAAGGTCATTGAAATAATCTATGTCAGTCTCCGCTGACTTGTGTTATTAAAGTGCGCAAGTTAATAAAATCAAGACTACCTTTGATACTTTAACGTACTATACCACATAGTACCTTGCGAATTATTCTTCATATTTAAATTTATCATTACTCATGAAATTC
>CALGRQ010000445.1 GCA_937880795.1 uncultured Dyadobacter sp.
TAATGCGTTGACCCATGCTCTGCTCACTTCTGTTTCCGTATTGGTGATAGCTTGTCCCTGTGCACTCGGACTGGCTACGCCAACTGCCATCATGGTGGGTGTGGGGAAAGGAGCACAGAATAATATATTGATCCGGGATGCGGAAAGTCTGGAGAAAGCGCATGCCGTAAATGCGGTAATCCTCGATAAAACCGGAACACTCACCGAAGGGCATCCGCAGGTTACCGACTGGCAATGGGCTGATACGGTAACCGATCAATCATTGCATTTTGGAGCTATACGCGCTCTGGAATTCCGTTCTGAACATCCATTGGCACAAGCCGTAGCCGGATATATACAGAAGGATTTATCTGCGAAGATTCAGAGTTTCGAATCTGTTACAGGGAGTGGCGTAAAAGGAAAAGTGAATGATGCGGATTATGTAATCGGGACTTTTGATTTTCTTGAAAAAGAAGGTGTGGTGATTGGTCCTATATTGAAAGAGCGTGCGATTGTACTTCGGAATACTGCCAAAACGGTGGTTGGCGTAGGTTATAATGGAGAACATATTGCGCTCATTGCTATTGCTGATCAGTTGAAAACGAGTTCGGTGGAGGCAGTGGCGGCGCTTAAAAAACAGGGGATTGCTGTGTATATGCTTACAGGAGATAACAAGCAAACTGCTCAGGCAGTGGCTCGTGAAGTGGGGATTACAGCATATTATGCAGAAGTGAAGCCGGATGACAAAATGCAGTTTGTGAAAAAATTGCAGGCAGCTGGTAAAATAGTGGCCATGGTTGGAGACGGCATCAACGATTCTCAGGCACTGGCGCAGGCGGATGTAAGCGTTGCCATGGGAAAGGGATCAGATATAGCCATGGACGTAGCCAAAATGACGCTGATAACCTCTGACCTCATGGCATTGCCCAAAGCATTCAAACTTTCGACAAAAACGGTACAAACCATCAAACAGAACTTGTTCTGGGCGTTTATCTATAACATTATCGGAATTCCCGTTGCAGCCGGTGTACTTTATCCCATCAATGGATTTCTATTAGACCCAATGATTGCCGGTGCAGCCATGGCGCTCAGTTCTGTATCTGTGGTAACCAATAGTTTAAGATTAAAGGGTTTAAAATTGTAATTTAGTAGGTATTATGTCCTGGTAACCAGGTGTTTTATCTCAGGTATCATCAAGCATTTTAACAATGAATTCAATAGGCTCTCAAAGTATTGTTCGCTCTTATCTGGACACTTTTTTTCCATCATTTTCTGCCGAGTTGAAAACGATACTGGCGCAGCATTGTCAGGTCAGAACATTTCAGGCCGGGGAGCTGATGATGCAAACAGGGCAGTATTTTAAATCGACCATGCTTATTGTGGAGGGAATGGTGAAGCTATATCGCGAAAGTGATGATGGGAGCGAGTTTTTTATATACCATTTGGAAGCAGGGAACGCCTGTGCGTTGTCCATGATCTGTGCGACCCGACAAGAAACAAGTCAGATTTTGGCGAAGGCTATCGAAACAACTATTACACTATTGGTGCCCATTGCACTGATGGACGAACTGATGAGTCAGCATAAAACCTGGTATTACTTTGTGTTGGAAACATACCGAAGCCGGTTTGAAGAATTGCTTGAAGTGGTGGATAGTATAGCCTTCAAGAGTATGGACGAGCGTTTAGAGTTTTATCTGAACAATCAGCAAAAGCTATATAAAAGCAACGAATTCGCCATTACACATCAGCAAATTGCCGACGACCTCAACAGTTCCCGTGAAGTGATTTCTCGCTTACTCAAAAAGATGGAACAGCGTGGTTTATTAAAACTTGGTCGAAACACCATTGCGATGACTTCTCGATAATATCGTTTTGCGTCACTTTTTAGTTCTTTTTGTATTTAAAGTACCTAAGTGATATAAGTCACCAAACAAAAAAAACATAGCGCCGAAATTTGCCATGCAGGATTTCAAAACAACCTGCACTACACACCATGGCAATACTAGGTTATATTTCTTCCATTCTTATCGGTATATCTCTGGGACTTATAGGCGGAGGAGGCTCAATTCTGACGGTTCCGGTGTTGGTCTATATCTTTCATTTAAGTCCGGCTGTCTCAACGTCCTATTCTCTTTTCATCGTAGGCGTTACCAGTGGTGTGGGGTTGATAGAACATTATAAAAGAAAACAAATTCACTACCCAACCGCCTTGACTTTGGGAGCCACATCTATTTTGACCGTGCTGCTCACCAGGCTTTATATACTGCCGGCTATACCCGATAGCCTCTTCGAAATAAGTGATTTTACAATCACCAAGAGTATGGCGACGATGGTACTTTTTGCAGGGTTAATGCTACCCGCGGCGTGGTCTATGATCAAACCTTCCAAGCCAACTGTCGTGTCGGGCACTTACAATCAAAGTTACGTCCATTTGACCCTGTATGGCATTGTGATCGGTCTTGTGACCGGTTTTATGGGTGCGGGTGGTGGATTTTTGCTCATTCCTGCCCTGGTATTGCTCGCTAAGCTACCCATCAAAAAAGCAATTGGAACTTCCTTACTGCTCATTGCTGCAAATTCTCTCATTGGTTTTATAGGGGACCTGGATCATCTTGCTATTGACTGGTCATTCCTGATTCAGATCACCTTGCTGGCAGTAGGAGGGATACTATTTGGAGCACGTATGGGCAAGAATATCAACGGAGAAAAATTGAAAAAGGGTTTCGGTTGGTTTATCCTGCTTATGAGTATTTACATTTTAATCCTGGAAATTTTTAAATAATCCGGGTCATGTGACTATTGTCACCAAGAAAGAAAACTGGAAGAGAGAAATTTGTATCAACAATTCATTATCAGCCTATATAATAAAAATCAGTCATGAATATTCAACAAATTTATACAGGGTGTCTTTCACAAGGAGCCTATTATATTGAAAGTGAAGGAGAAGCAGTCATTATCGATCCTCTTCGGGAGGTTGAACCTTATATACAGCGTGCTGCAAAGGATGGTGCTCAAATTAAGTATGTTTTGGAAACACATTTCCATGCAGATTTCGTGAGTGGGCATCTCGACCTTGCCGCTAAAACAGGTGCAACCATTGTATATGGTCCTAATGCACAGCCTGAATTTCAAGCGTTTGTGGCCTTTGATGGCCATGAGTTCCGGGTTGGAGCAATCACCATTCAGGTAATTCATACACCGGGACATACCATGGAAAGTACCTGTTATTTGTTAAAGGACGAATCAGGTAAAGAGGTGGCTTTGTTTACGGGGGATACTTTATTCATTGGTGATGTGGGCAGGCCCGATCTGGCTCAAAAGATTACCGCAGATCTGACTCAGGAAAAACTGGCAGGGCATTTATATGATTCGCTGCAACAGAAAATTTTACCATTACCCGACGATGTTTTGATATATCCGGCTCATGGAGCGGGCTCGGCATGTGGTAAAAATATGAGTAAACAAACCTTCGATACGCTTGGCAACCAGAAGGTGACCAATTATGCGTTGCAACCGATGAGCAAAGAGGCTTTTATCAAGAAATTGACCGAAGGCTTAGAAACGCCCCCAGCGTACTTTCCAGTAAACGTGATGCTGAATGTGCAAGGATATGAGAGTATAGACAGAGTCCTCGACCGAGGATTGCAAGCATTGAACCCGGAGGCTTTTGAGGCTTTGGCCCAAGAAATGAACATATTGATCCTGGACACCCGGGATGCACCAACTTTTGCCAAAGGGTTTGTACCCAATTCCATCAATATTGGCATTGATGGCAGTTTTGCCCCTTGGGTAGGAGCACTCAGTACCGATATACGGCAGCAAATATTGCTGGTAACCGAAGAAGGCAGAGAACAGGAAACCGTTACGCGTTTGGCGAGAGTGGGTTTTGACAATACCATCGGCTATTTGGAGGGAGGGTTTGCGGCCTGGGAGAAAGCAGGTAAGGAAATGGATAGGATCGAATCAGTCAGTGCTGAAATGTTTTCGGAGAAATTATCACAGGATGAGAATTTACACATACTGGATGTTCGTAAACCAGGAGAATACGGGTCGGGGCACTTGGAAACTGCCGAAAATATGCCTTTGGATGATATCAATGATCAATTTATGGCATTGAATAAAGAACAGACGTATTTCGTCCACTGCGCGGGCGGGTACCGCTCTATGCTGTTTATTTCGATACTGAGAGCCAGAGGTTACCATCATTTAATTGATGTAGCGGGTGGTATGAAGGCCATTCAGGAGGCAGGAGTGAAGGTGTTGCAGGAGAATGTCTGTCCTTCGATGCGGTAATTCGCTATATCCTTAAATCAAGTATAAAGCATGGTGCCGTAATGGTACTTCACATTCATAATTTTTAAAATGATTGAATTATTAAAACAACCCTGGCCGTGGTATGTGGCTGGCCCGCTTATAGGCCTGACAGTACCGGCCTTATTGATATTGGGTAATAAACATTTTGGGATATCAGCCAACTTACGGCATGCTTGTGCAGCATGCTTTCCTGGAAACATCTCCTTTTTTAAATATGATTATAAGAAGGAGCTTTGGAATGTATGGTTTGCGGTGGGCATATTGTTGGGAGGGTTTCTTGCTTCCTGGTTACTAATGAACGCCTCGCCCATTCAGCTAAATCCCAAACTGGTAGAAGAGTTGGCAGGTTATGGTATAACCGACTTTTCGAACATGATTCCAACACAATTGTATTCATGGGATCATTTATTAACCTGGAAGGGAATGTTGATGCTTGTGGGTGGTGGATTGTTGATCGGTTTTGGATCGAGATACGCCGGGGGGTGTACAAGCGGTCATTCCATCATGGGCCTGAGTACCCTGCAATGGCCGTCGTTGGTGGCAACCATTAGCTTTATGCTGGGAGGTTTCGTGATGGCCAATTGGATTTTACCCCTTCTAATCAATTAATCAGTATGAAAAATATAGTAAATCATATGGAGCAAGGAAAACAAGCTACCCTTGGTATGCAAAAAAACGTTGTAAATCAGAAAACCTACTCATATATTCCGTATCTGCTGGTAGGCTTGGCGTTTGGCATTGTATTCGTCAAATCGGAGGTAATTAGTTGGTTTAGGATACAGGAAATGTTTCGTCTGCAATCATTTCACATGTTTGGGGTGATCGGCTCAGCAGTGGCAGTGGGAATGCTCTCCGTCTGGTTGATCAAGAAATACGAAATCAAGACGATGCATGGAGAACCTATCGTTTTTAAGCCTAAAAAATTCAACAAAGGGCAAATATATGGTGGCTTAATTTTTGGTCTAGGTTGGGGCTTAACCGGTGCTTGTCCGGGTACTTTGTTCGCACAAATTGGATCTGGTGCCAGCGTAGTTGCCGTGGTTTTGCTGAGTGCCATTGCAGGGACGTGGATATACGGAAAGATCCGGGAGTCGCTCCCCCATTAAACAGGGTTATTCCAATTTCGTGAAATGCGGGAACTTGCCAAAACCAAAAACTATACAATCTCTTTTCTAAATTGTGTAATGAATATTTGTTCAATTGAGCGGATATTTGTGACGTAGAATTAGAATGAACTAGCAATAGAGATGGAAACTTTAAAATTCAAAACCAATATAAAGTGTGGCGGATGCATAGCGGCTGTGACCCCGTTTTTAGATGCCGATGATCAGATTGCAAAATGGCAAGTAGATCTGGAAAGTGCAGACCGCATTTTAACCGTCCAAACGGATCAATCAGCTGAGGAGATATCGGCGCTTGTGAAAAAAGCAGGATATCAAGCAGAGGAAATTAATTGATATGCAGTACCTTTGTGGCGTTTAATACAATAGCTTATAAGTTCATTGTGTTAAGCGCCAGAAGTTTATATAAAATGAAAAAGAACCTTCGTCAAATATTCACCCTGTTTATGGCCATGCTCGTGCTGCTGAGTAGCACCGGGTTTGCGTTCATTGAGCATGAGTGTATGATGCGGGGGAAATCGGTGAAATTCTTTACCGAACAAAAACAGGAGACTGGTAAAGGTCGCGCATCTTGCTGTGCTAAAAGCAAAGTATCCGAAGATTTGGAAGGTACTTTCTTCAAAAAAACGGATTGCTGTAAGGACAGTCATAAATTTGAAAAGGTGGATGTTCCTTCTCAGGGAACACAGTTGACCAAATGGATCAAAGCCCTTTCTGATGGCGTTGTTTGGTCGGCTACTTCCTTTCAATTCTTGCAGGCCGAATGGATTACTCCTTCGTTTACTCAGTCCACAAATATACTTTCATTCTCTTCGCTTTTTCATGGGCGGAGCATGCTCTCTTTTGTTCAGTCGTTTTTGATATGATTCGTTGATTTTAAGTACTATATCAGGTATGGATGTTAAGCTATATCCTGATCGGTTTAGACTTTTAATCAATGTTTTATAATTCATGATACGATTTCTTACGGGAGCGTTTTTATGCTTCGTGTCTCTTTCACTTTCTGCGCAACGCATTACCGGAACAGTAAATGAACAGGATGCGGGTACCAAACAGTTAAAGCCCATCACTGGTGCCAATGTTTATTGGGCGGGTAGCACCCATGCCTCTTCTACCGATACCAGTGGCCGTTTCAGTATTCCTCGGGTAACACAAACCAATTTACTCGTGGTAAGTTTTGTAGGTTTCAGGAATGATACCATCAGGATTGGCCAGGAAAGTGAGCTACAAATTGTGCTGCACGGCGACCAAACCTTGCAAGAGGTAGTGGTTCGCGGAAATGCCAATGCCATTGATCGGCTATCTCCGCATCAAACCGAAATTATAACCACCCGAGCGCTCGCAAAGGCAGCCTGCTGCAACCTCTCTGAAAGCTTTGAAACCAATGCCTCCGTTTCTGTTTCATATAGCGATGCGGTAACGGGCTCCAAGCAAATCCAGATGTTAGGATTGAGCGGTAATTATATACAAACCAATGTGGAGAATATTCCTGGTTTACGGGGTTTGGCGTCAACATTTGGGCTCAATTTTATTCCGGGAACCTGGATTCAGTCTATCGATATAGGTAAGGGAGCCGGATCCGTTGTGAATGGTTATGAGTCTATGACGGGCCAGATCAACGTTGAATTGCAAAAGCCGGACACGCACGAAAAACTGTATTTCAACACCTATGTAAATAGTTTTGGAAGGGGAGAGGTCAATCTCAATCTTGCACATCAGTTCAACGAAAAATGGAGTACCGGACTTTTAACCCATGGAAGTACACTTCAGAACAGAATAGATAAAAACAAGGACGGGTTTCTGGATTTGCCACTTTACACCCAGTTCAACGGTATAAACCGATGGAAATACCAAAGTTCCAAAATGATGGCTCAGTTTGGGGTGAAGGCTCTTTATGAGGACCGTCTGGGCGGACAAAAGGATTTTCGCAAGGAAATGAAGGGCACAACGGAGGCCTATGGTTTTGGAGCCAAAGTGGGGCGGTACGAGTTTTTTTCAAAAATAGCACGCTTGTTTCCTGACAAACCCTACAAAGGGCTGGGACTGGTCGTGAATGCATCGCTATATGATTCCAAATCGTATTTTGGGCTAAATAATTACGATGGACGCCAGGAGAGTGTATATGGAAACCTTATTTACCAATCCATTATAGGCAGTACCAATCATTCGTATAAGGTAGGAGCTAGCTATTTATATGATCATTACAACGAACATTACAGAGACCTTTACATGATCAGGAAGGAGTCGGTGCCTGGGGCGTTTGTTGAGTATACTTACAACCGGTTAGATAAGTTTGTAGCTGTGGCGGGCGGTCGTGTTGACTTTCACAACCTATACGGGACCCAATGGACGCCTCGGTTGCATTTGAAATACAGTATCACTGATCAAACCACATTAAGAGCATCTGCCGGCAGAGGTTTCAGGGTTGCCAATCCTTTTGCCGAAAACTATGGAAATCTGGTGAGTTCAAGACGCGTAATGTTTACTGAAAATATTCGCCCTGAAGTTTCATGGAACTATGGAGCGAGTCTTACCCAGGAATTCAAATGGGGTGAAATGTCAGGAAGCTTTATAGCAGATTACTATCGGACTGATTTCGAAAATCAGCTCATAGCCGATATGGAAGATCCCCGCTTCATGCGCTTTTATAACCTGAGAGGAAAAGCATTTGCGAATAGTTTTCAGGCAGAAGTCAATCTTGAGCCGATCAAGCGCTTCGACCTGAAATTAGCCTACCGTCTTTTCGATGTGAAACAGACCATAGATGGCATTGCAGATGCGAATACCTTGCAGCCTCGCATGATGGTGAGTCGGGATCGCGTTTTATTCAATGCAGGATATGCTCTTCCCTATGATAAATGGAAATTTGATGTAACTGTGCAATGGAATGGTAAAAAGAGGATGCCCTATATGGGTGAGGTGAGCGAGCATGCGGGTCATGGAATGGCAACAGACATGGCATCTACCATGGCGCCTTCTTTCTACAATGTTAATGCGCAAATTACCCGAACCTTTCCAAAATGGGATCTATACGTTGGTGGAGAGAACCTGACGAACTTTACCCAGAAAAATCCGATTATGGGAGCTACACATCCTTTTCATCAGGGTTTTGACGGAGGAATGGCATGGGGGCCTGTAACCGGACGAATGATTTACGCCGGAATGCGTTATAAGATTATCAGATAAAACCGATCTGAACGGAAAGCAGGAACAGAGAGATCATATAGGTCTGAACGCAGCAAGCGGTCTGAATAAGCCGAAGCAGCAAGAATAAAACCCGACATAAGAAAAGCTTAAATTGAACAGAATTATTCTTTTATGAAATTACAAATCAAAAATATGGTATGTGACCGCTGTAAGCGGGTGGTAAGAGAAGAACTGGGTCGTATTGGCGTGGAATTGAAGCATGTAGGATTGGGAGATGTAGATACTGTAAATGAGCCGGATGCGACTAAGATGGCCGAGTTGAAGCAGGTTTTAAAAGAAAATGGATTCGAATTACTGGACGATCGCAAGGACACTGTGGTAGAACATATCAAAACACTGATCATAGAAGAGGTTCAATATTTGAAGGGAAACAAACCGTCTGGTATGAATTTTTCGGATTATTTGTCTCAAAAAACCGGCTATGATTATTCCTACATTAGCAACATGTTTTCTACCGAAACGGGTCAGTCCATTGAGCAATATATCATTGCACAAAAAGTGGAGAAAATAAAAGAGTGGTTGTCGTACAATGAGTTATCAATCAGTGAAATGGCGTGGCGATTGTCATACAGTAGTGCGGCCCATTTAAGCAACCAATTCAAAAAAGTGACTGGTATGACACCGGGCGCGTATAAGAAAGACACTTCCTTAGGAAGAAAGCCCCTTGACAAAGTAGGGGCTTAATTAAAATTAACACCAACGAATAACCTTTGATTTTTATGAAGAAACTGATTTATGCATCCATGTTCCTGTTTTGTGTGGCTTGTTCAGGAAATAATCAAAAAACAGAAACGCAGGAAACCGCCACTGAACATGTCGCTGAGAAGCAATATGCTTGTCCGATGAAGTGTGAGGGAGAAAAAACATATACCGAAGCAGGAACATGTCCGGTTTGTAAAATGGAGCTTACAGAAATCGCAATGGCCGACACAGATTCATCGGGTCATGCGCATGAATGATTTGAATTATAAATAACAGTAATTATGAAGAAGACATTGTTAACATTCGTATTGGCCATACTGGCCGTATTTAACGTTGCCCAGGCTAATGACGACAAAGTGGTTAAAATTAAAACCACAGCCATTTGCGAAATGTGCAAGGCACGTATCGAGCGCACATTGGGTCTGTCCAAAGGCGTAAAAGAGTCGAATCTGAATTTGAAGGAAAATGTGATTACGGTTACATATAATGCCAACAAAACAACGCCGGAGGCTATTCGCAAGACGATTATCAATACCGGATATGATGCAGATGGCCAAGTTGCCAATCAGAAAGCGCACGACAAGCTGCCTTCTTGCTGCCGTAAAACGGCTACCCCCCACTGAATGTGATCGCTAGAAGTTGTCCCAAAGAGGGCAACTTCTAGTCCTATGGATTGTGTACTGCTGAGTCTTCCACCAATCGCTTACATCATGAAAAAAATATTTAACATACTGGCTTTTGTAGGTATGCTTGCTACTGCATTGCCTGCTTTTTCACAGCATGAACACCACGGACATTCAACCCAGCCGATTAAAGACACCTTGCGACATGATGACCATAGCAGCATGCAAAAGCATGACACAAAGATGTCACATAGCTTTTCATTGACTTTACCCATGTCGCGTAACGGTTCGGGAACGGGTTGGCAGCCGGATGCGACCCCCATGTATGCCTACATGAAACACGGTAACAAATGGAATTACATGTTACATGGAAGTCTGTTTTTACGCTATACCGCTCAAAATTTTAATAATCAGGATAAGAGAGGACAAGATTCCAAGATAAGTTTGCCCAACTGGGTGATGGGGATGGGACAACGACAGGTTGGTAAAAACGGACTATTGACATTGCGTGCGATGATATCGCTGGATAGGATTACGGATGGTGGGGCGGGTTATCCATTGCTGTTTCAATCCGGAGAGACCTGGAAAGGACAAGCATTGATCGACCGACAGCATCCGCACGATCTCATTTCGGAACTGGCCGTGGGTTATACCCAACGCATCAATGAAAAAATAGATGTTACACTATATGCCGGCTATCCCGGAGAGCCCGCTTTGGGCCCCACTGCATTTATGCACCGGATGTCGGCATTCAATAATCCGGATGCCGTTTTGGGGCATCATTGGCAGGATGCAACCCATATCACTTTTGGTGTCGTGACGGCGGGCATTCGTTATGGAAAATTTAAACTGGAAGGTTCGAGCTTTACCGGGCGGGAACCCGATGAAAATCGCTTCAATTTTGATAAATCCCGTTTTGACTCGTATAGCTATCGTCTGCTTTTCAACCCTAGTAAAAATTGGGCTATACAGGCCTCGAAGGGTTATATAAAAAGCCCGGAGGCAGGCCATGCCGGACAAAATGTACATAGAACCACTGCTTCGGTGCAGCATTCAGGGAAACTGGCTGGTGAAAACCGCTGGGTGGCATCTTCTCTAGTTTGGGGCTATAACGATGCGCAGGGTCACAGTGAGCACTCATTTTTGGCCGAATCCAATGTTCAGCTTAATAAGTGGGCCTTTTATGGCCGGTATGAGTTCGTGCAAAAGAGCGATCATGAACTGGGTGTGGTTTGGTATGACAAAGTGGAGAAAGAACGTTTTCCTATATCGATGGCGTCGTTAGGAGTGAATCGGGAAATAGCTTCTTTCCGAAATACACTCTTGCAGGCAGGTGGGCAAGTTGGGTTTTATCACATCGACAAGCTATTACACAACCTCTATGGCAAATCTCCAATTTCTGGCCAGCTATATTTGCGGGTAACGCCTGGGAGAATGCGTATGTAGTGATTAAGGATGCAGTAACGCGCGTCAAATGGATTAAATAATGGCTTGGTAAGTCTTTTTTAGTTTGTAATTTACTTCATACATAATAATAACCACTTCATACAATCAGTATGCTAGGATTAAGAACAACCATTTATAAAGTGGGGGATATCGTAAAAGCAAAGGATTGGTATTCAAAGGCTTTTAATGCGATTCCTTACTTCGATGAGCCATTTTATGTAGGCTTCAACATTGCGGGCTATGAATTAGGACTACAACCGGAAGAGCATGCTATGGGAGAAAAGGCAGAAAGTGTTGTGGCCTATTGGGGGGTGGAAGACATGGATGGAAGCTACCAGCACTTTCTTGATATAGGTGCCACAGAAAATGAGCCACCTACCAATGTAGGGGGTGAATTGCTAACGGCAACGGTTAAAGATCCATTTGGCAACGTGATAGGCCTGATATACAATCCTTATTTTAAGCTTGAAGATTAGGTTGTGGAGCATTCGCTGAAATGTTCATTTTCTAATTACTTTTGCCCTTCCATTAACCGTATAACAATTTTGGCCTGGTACCATACTTATTTTAAAGGACTTCCCCAGCGCGCGTGGAAACTGCATCAGGATGAGGAATATACTGAATATGAGGTAGATTTCCTTCGTGATGTGCTTGAAATGCAGGAAGATAATAAAGTGCTCGACCTACTTTCAGGATATGGCCGTCATGCCATTCCGTTGGCAGCAGCAGGAATAGATCTCACTTGTATTGATATATCCAGTGAATATTGTGACGAATTGTCGGCAGTGACTCGTGCACATAAATTGCCAATTGATGTAATCTGCGGCGATGTACTCGAACATGACTTTGGCACGGAGCGTTTCAATGCAGCGTATTGCTTTGGAAACAGTTTTAGCTTTTTCCCCCGTACCGATTTGCAACGGCTCATTCAGCAGGTGTCCGATGTATTGGTTCCTGGTGGATATTTTGCCATACATACCGAAAACCTTGCAGAAAGTGTATTTCCAAATTTCCAGACAAGAAACTGGATGCCTGTGAAAGATGATATATACTACCTGGCTCAGAATGAATACAATGCTGAGGGGGGATATATAGAATCAGAACAAACCTTTATTTCGGGTTCAGAAAAAGTAACTCATGCAGTTCGGCAGTATATATATACCCTTGCAGACCTGTGCAGTATGTTTGGCCGTGCAGGGTTAGAAGTAACTGCAACCTTCGCCAATTTAGAGGCCGATCCTTTTATGTTTGGTGACGATCAGCTTTATCTGATTGCTAAGAAAATACGATAGCTCAGTGCGGGAGCTTGCTACGTAATAGTCCATACGTCCAGGTTCCTGCAATAGCACTTAACAAGGTTACAGCTACGGCCAGAAAGCCACTGCCAATTTGTGCAAAAAGGGGGCCCGGGCAAGCGCCGGTAATG
Organism: uncultured Dyadobacter sp.; assembly: GCA_937880795.1. Lineage (GTDB taxonomy): Bacteria > Bacteroidota > Bacteroidia > Cytophagales > Spirosomataceae > Dyadobacter. Next base: position 12,819 of record CALGRQ010000445.1, read on the forward strand.
GCCCAACCAATGCCAAACAGCAAACCACCATAAATTTGTCCCTTGTTAAAAGTTTTTTCAGGTATATGAACCTCTTCATGATCTATGGTTCGCAGGTTTAGTCGTTTAATGATTTGAACCGACAAAAGTCCAACCAGAACAGCTGAACCAATTACTCCATACATGTGAAAAGATTGGAAACGGAACATTTCCTGTATGCGAAACCAGGAAACGATTTCGGCTTTCACAAAGACAATACCGAAAAGTACGCCTACGATCAAATATTTGAGATTGGATACGAATCCTTCTGGATTTTTTTGCTGATTGGATCCATCAAAACCATCCTGGCGTATATAATCCTGCTCGGAGGTAAGTTGGTTTTCTTGGTTTGTATGTCTCATAATTAATTTATTAATAGAAATTGTAGTGGTTGCAAACTACTTGATCCACTGAAAAATTAGAGGGAAAAGCAGATGTGTACATGCAAAACCGCCTGCCATAAAAGCAATGGTTGCTACGAGTGAAGGCCATTGTAAATTAGCCATCCCCATGATAGAATGCCCCGAAGTACATCCACCCGCATAGCGGGTACCAAATCCTACGAGGAATCCGCCAAGCACAAGAAATATGAATCCCTTTACACTAAAAATGTTTTGAACGGAAAACAGGTCCTCAGGCATAAGACCTTTAAAATCGGTGACACCTAGGTTTTCTAGTGCTGCTTGAGTGGCAGGGGCAATCACGATATGATCTGGATTGGTAAGGGCAAAGGTGGCTATAAACCCACCGAGGGTTATGCCGGCAACGAAAAACAAATTCCAAGCCTCTTTCTTCCAGTCGTATTTAAAAAAGGAAATATTCGCCGGAATAACCGCTGCACATATATGTCGCAGCGAGGAGGAAATACCAAAAGATTTATTTCCCAATAACAACAAAATGGGTACGGTTAACCCAATCAGCGGCCCGGCTATATACCACGGCCAGGGTTTTTGTATCAATTCCATTTTTGGAGAAATTTTGTGTGATGTTGAATCGTATATGAATATATAAAAAGAACTGAACCTACCGAAGTTACCTGTTTTAGGTCTTTTAGTCGGTTCAGTTTAAACGATATAGGGCTTGGTAAATCGTGTTATTTTAGTTTAAAGGGACATCGGTTTTCGCCACTTCGCCAAAACCTCCTTCAATGTTTACGACATCTTCAAAACCCCGTGATTTTAAAATGGAGGCTGCAATCATAGACCGGTAACCACCCGCACAATGGATGTATAGCATTTCACCTTTTGGAAATGAGTCCATCAGGTCGTTTATATAATCCAGTGGTAAGTTTTCGGCATCCTGTATATGTCCGGCGGTGTATTCCTCAGGCTTTCTTACATCAATCACATTTATATTTCCGCCTTTGTAATGTGCGGCAAATTCTGCTGCCGAAATTGAAATGATAGAATCGGTTTCTTTGCCTGCTTTTTCCCAGGCTTCTAATCCCCCGTTGAGGTAACCAATGGTAAAATCGTAACCAACCCTGGCCAATCGGGTAATGACTTCTTCTTCACGACCTGGCTCAGTGATAATCAATAATTGTTGTTTTAGGTCAGGTATAAGCGAGCCAACCCAGGGCGCAAAACTGCCGTCGATGCCTATATTGATGGAGTTGGGGATGAAGCTTTTTGCAAAATCTGCCGCTTTTCGGGTGTCGAGTATCAAGGCTCCCGTATTATTTGCTTTTGACTCAAATGCTTCCGGTGACAAAGCCTGGTCACCCCGTTCCAGGACCTCATCCATACTCTCATATCCATCCCTGTTCATTTTTACATTTTGCGGGAAATATTGTGGCGGCTCGGAGAGTCCCGCTGTAACTTCTGAAATAAACTCCTCACGCGTCATGTCTGCGCGGAGCGCGTAATTGAATTTTTTCTGATTACCCAGTGTATCGGAAGTTTCCTTGCTCATGTTTTTACCACAAGCGGAGCCAGCACCGTGTGCAGGGTATACGATCACATCATCGGGCAAAGTCATGATTTTGGTACGCAAACTATCGAACAAAATTCCAGCAAGGTCGTTCATGGTCAATGAACCCTTTTGAGCGAGGTCAGGACGGCCTACGTCACCAATAAAAAGGGTATCCCCACTAAAAAGCGCGGTCGGTTTTTGTGCCTGGTCCAGCAAAAGATAACTTGTGGATTCGAGCGTGTGGCCGGGTGTATGGAGTGCCTTTATCGTGATGTCACCCAGTTTAAATATTTCTCCGTCCTGAGCTATATGCGCCGCAAATCCTGTTTGAGCCTGGGGGCCATATACTATGGTTGCTCCTGTTTTTTCTGCCAGATCGAGATGCCCTGAAACAAAGTCGGCATGAAAATGGGTTTCGAAAACGTACTTGATTTTAGCACCAATCTTTTCTGCTTTCTGAATATATGGTTGCACCTCCCGTAACGGATCAATCACGGCCGCTTCGCCGTTTGATACGATAAAATAAGCTCCCTGCGCTAAACAACCGGTATATATCTGTTCTATCTTCATATCGAAATTTTGTTGGTTGACAATCCTGATTTGCACCGAGATGCAAATGTGTATGTATACAAACCAATACCCCGTTGCTTTTAGTTTCGCAGCCACTACTGATTTTGGTCAGGATGCAGGCTCATAAGATTACATACCTTTACTTTCCTGTTGTATAGGGTTTGTTGAGCGCTAAGTAGGAGGGTGGTTGAGTTACAGTTGTTTATATCTTGATGATGGTATTTTAACCTAAGCGGCGACCGTTGATTTAATTATTAAGCCCTAATTCTGGATTCATAAGCATGGAAAATGTACCTTCACCGCAAAAGAGCATGAACTTTTGCCCTTTTTAAACCGTTGCCAATCTACGCTTTGAAGTAAAATGCGGAGTAGAATGGCAAAATACTGTCATTAAGAAATATATAAAGATTGGTGCATGATTGAAAAGAAGAAGTTGTACTCAACCGCTGTGGAAAAAGAAACAGCCGTATTGGTTGCGGTAAGTACGCAAAAACAAACGGCTGCAAAAACGCAGGAATATCTCGACGAACTAGCTTTTTTGGCGAGTACGCTGGAAGTAAAGACCATCAAAACGTTTACGCAGAACCTGGAACGTGCAGATATAAAAACCTACACCGGAAAGGGGAAACTGGAAGAAATTCTAATTTTTGTTACGGCGAATCCTGTGGATATGATCATCTACGATGATGACCTTACCCCCTCACAGGTGCGTAACCTGGAAGCAGTTTTTAAAGATATTAAAGTGATTGACAGGAGTTTATTGATCCTGGATATCTTCGCCATGCGGGCACAAACTGCGCAAGCCAAGTTACAGGTGGAGCTGGCGCAATATCAGTATATGTACCCCCGTTTGACCCGCCTATGGACGCACTTAAGTCGTCAGTCGGGTGCAGGTGTTGGGATGAGAGGACCCGGAGAAACGGAACTTGAAACGGATAGACGTATTGTCAAAGACCGTATCGCCTTCCTGAAAGAAAAACTTGAAAAGGTAGACCGCCAAAGTACGACCCGTCGTAAAGAGCGCGACCGCCTGGTACGTGTGGCTATTGTAGGATATACCAACGTGGGAAAATCTACTTTGATGCGGGGGCTCTCCAAGGCAGATGTATTTGCAGAAAACAAGCTTTTTGCGACCGTAGACTCTACCGTACGCAAGGTGAATATGGAAAATATTCCGTTTTTGCTCACGGATACGGTTGGATTCATCCGCAAACTGCCTACAACGCTGATCGAATCGTTTAAATCGACTTTGGATGAGGTTCGTGAGGCGGATATTCTAATGCACGTGGTGGATATATCGCACGTCTCTTTCGAGGAGCATTTGGATGTGGTAAACAAAACTCTGGTTGAAATTGGTGCGGCCGACAAGCCAACCATTCTGGTTTTCAATAAAATTGACCTATACAAACCGGCCTATAACGACGAGGAGCTGGAAGAAGAAGATCAGCCGGCTGTTTCTCCGGAAAGTATTCTGGAGCAACTCAAGCGTAGTTATATCGCTGACAAAGGAGAGAATGTTGTTTTTGTTTCAGCTGAGAAGAAGGAAAATATTGAAGAGTTACGCAATGCCATTTTCCGTTTGGTTAAACAGAAGCATTTTGCCATTTATCCTAACTGGCTGGACTTGGGATATACACCTGTTCAGAATGAAGATTAAGGGTATTGTAATTTTATAATGGATTTTGCACTTTTGCACCCCGATCGGGTTAGACTGCGTATTTCAACGGATAGAACGGTCGCCGCGCGATAGGAGCTTCCTAAACGATGCTGAAACAAGGGTTCGATTCTCCTATGGGTCAAAAAAATATCGGACTGCGTAGTTCAACGGATAGAATAGGAGTTTCCTAAACTCTAGATATGGGTTCGATTCCCGTCGCGGTCACAGGCCAGGCATTTCGCCTGGCCTTTTTTATGTATGGTGTATGTCGACTACGGATAAAATGGGAGTATAGATATAACCTGTGACCAGTTGAACGAAATTAGTGTTTGTGAAGTTTTTGCCAGCGATACATACTTAATACTAAGTCGTAACTGGTAAAGTCAAGAAGCCACTCCAATCAGTTTATATATTACGGAAATTGATTGTATAATTCGGGACAGGTGGATCCACTTGTGCTTGATCAGTTTAGAGAGGCTTTATTGGAGTATAAAACTGAGAAAGATAAATTAATATCTGTGTATACAGCTTTGTTGAAATCTAAGAAGTCGTGAATTTAGTTAATTGGTTTTATATGGTTTTCTTCTTAGTTTGATCCGGTCAGTAGTCCTGATGGTTTGTAAGCTTCAATAAATATGGATTTAAATAAAAAAGCATTAGATATTTCATTAACTATAGCTTCACTTTTAAACATGAAAGTTGTAGATGAATTTCATACTATGAGAAAACAAGTAATTGATGGAAGTAATACTAGTGGATTTCAAAGAACAGGATTACTTGCAACTGATGGATATCTTGACACTCCTTATGGTGAAGTTAAAATAGAAACTTTAGGTTTAGAAGAAGATGCTGCTAGAAGAGTTGACAGTGAAGGACCATATACTGAATTCCGTCTTGATAGGTTAGGAATTCCACTTGCAGAAATTACAACAGATCCTAGTGTTCATAATCCTGATGCAATGCAACATGTAGCTTATATGATCGGACAAGTTCTAAGAAGTACTAAAGTTAAAAGAGGACTTGCAACAATCAGACAGGA
>CALGRQ010000446.1 GCA_937880795.1 uncultured Dyadobacter sp.
CCAACTGTCTTTTCCAAACAAAACCCGATCCTGGTACTTGTCGAAAAACTTTTTGGCCGCCCGGGGTTGTCTGCCCAGTTCGGCAATAACTGCACCAATTTCCACATACATATTCGGAAATGCCTGCATCAAACTATCCAGTTTTTTGAGGTTGTTGGGGTACCACCCCATGTGTGCGTTGATAAACGTCGTTTTGGGATTACTTCTGAATATATGATGCTGTTCAGCAATTAATGAGTCAAAAGGAACGGGGTCATTGGGTCCGCGGCGGCGTCCCGGATGGGTTTTCAGTTCCAGCCAACGTTCGTTGTAACGATCCATCGGATCCCAGAACGACGGTACATCTGCCGTATGTATGATCACCGGTATACCCAGTTCGCCACATTTTTGCCAGATGGGTTGTAGTCCCGGAGCGTTTACCGGAACCCGATTGCCTTTATCGTCTTTAATACCACTAAAACCGAGACTTTTATATATTTTGAGACCTTTTGCGCCCATTTTTACGTCTTCTTCCAGCTGTTTTACAGCCCTTGCCGACCAATCTTTTTCTCCATAACCTTTGAACTGAAGATTGGTGAATATACCAATTCTACGCGGTTCATTTTTGGCCACATTATCCAGAGAACCCTTCAAGGTCGCCGTTCCTTCACTCCAATCCTGTGTCCAGCCCCGGCCACTCAAATTAATCATAATGCCCATATTGAGGCTGTCCATCTGTTTTACCAACGCCTTCAAATCCTGCGTAGGCATTTGATACTGATGGTTGTGTACATCAATAAATGGAAATTTAGCCCGTTTAATGGGGTGCTCCTCTACTTTCAAGGTCGATATAGGATCGTATTCTTCAAAGCCCAGCGGTTGAACAATTTTGGAAGGATCTTGCGCAAAAGTGGTTCCGGCATAACCCAATGCAACGGCCAGAGAAAGTAGTTTAAGGATCTTCATGAATGAGTGTAAATGAAAGTTGGATGATTTATCGGGCGTCCGGATTGTATATAAGTGCCACGCAATGCGCCGCAATACCCTCTTCCCGTCCAACAAAACCCAGATGTTCGGAAGTGGTTGCTTTGATGGAAATATCTTCCTCCGGCACATTCATCACCTCGGTCAGGCACGATTTCATAGCCGGTATATGCGGATTAAGTTTTGGATTTTGCAATACAATGGTAACGTCCACATTTCCTACCTGATATCCCTTGGCGCGTATCATTTCGAGCACTTTGGCCAGAAGCAGTTTACTGTCGACACCTTTCCATTGCGGATCTTTATCAGAGAAATGGTAACCAATGTTACGCATGTTGGCAGCGCCTAATAATGCATCACAGATGACATGACAAACCACGTCTGCATCCGAATGCCCTTTTGCGCCATGTGTATGAGGAATTAAAATACCGCCTAGCCAAAATGGCCGGCCTTCTACCAGTTGATGAACGTCGTAGCCTTGTCCGATACGGAAGGGAAACATACTTATATTTTTTGATTAATGCTTTTACCGCAATTTGGCAATTGTAAGTGGGAATGGCAAACAATGATTTTTTGTCTGTCTGGAATTTATTTTTTGACAAAGATTTGTTGGTATCTACGAAATTATCGTAGATTTACGAAAAGTTCGTAGATATGGAAAAATTAACACAGCAGGAAGAAGACGCTATGCAGGCCGTTTGGAAAGCGGGCGAGGGCAATGTTAAATCGTTTATGGCTTTTCTTGACGAGCCATTACCACCTTATACAACATTGGCGTCCACGATTAAAAACCTGGAAAAGAAAGGATATGTACAAAGTCGAATGATTGGTAATGCTTATTTGTATGCACCCGCGATTTCGGAAGAAGCCTATAAGCAAAAGTTTTTGGGCGGTGTGGTGAAAGATTATTTTGAAAACTCGTATAAGGAAATGGTGAACTTCTTTGTGGAAAAAAATAAGATTTCGGCAGATGAGTTAAAGGAAATTCTTGGATTGATAGAAGGTAAAAAAAGTTGAAACCCTAACTGGTATAGCCATGTCCCCGTTTCTTGAGTACGTCATCAAATTGTCTATCAGCCTGTCGCTGGTGAGTGTTTTTTACCATTTTGTGTTACGCAGGCATACCTTTTACAACTGGAACCGCTGGTATTTGCTTGGATATAGCATTCTTGCCTTTGTGATTCCTTTGATTGATGTAAGTCCGGCGATGCGAACCGCCAACCTGACTGAGAATCGGGTTGTTCAGGTCATCCCCGTATTACCTGTTCTGACTACGAACGAAAAAGTGGTGGAGGTGACACAGCGAGCCACCTCCAGTCTCGATTTGGGACAAATATTTATCGGAATACTTGGCATTGGTATGCTGCTGATGTTCATACGGATTGTAATCAATTTCACCTCCTTATTTCGTGTAAAGCAGAAAGCGAGATTGGTTTCTGAGGATGGATTTAAGATTTTTCATGTCGATCAGGACATCATGCCGTTCTCTTTCGGTAATTCCATCTATATCAATCCTGAACTGCACAAAGAGAGCGAGTTGAAAGACATTATTCTGCACGAGTTTATTCATGTAAAACAAAGACATACGGTTGATATTATCTGGGGAGAGGTTTTGTGCATGCTCAATTGGTATAATCCGTTTGCCTGGCTAATACGTCGCGACATACGTCAAAATCTTGAGTATATAGCCGACCGTGCCGTTTTGGAGAACGGCGTAGATGCCAAAACGTACCAGTATTTATTGTTGAAGGTTGCCGGTGTTCCGGAGTTCAGAATTGCCAATCAGTTTAATTTCACATCTTTAAAGCAACGGATTATGATGATGAATAAGATGAAAACCGCTCGGATACAGATTATACGATTTCTATTCGTATTGCCGCTTCTTCTCGTTTTACTAGTAGCATTCCGAAGTGATCTGAAGCAGCGCTTGCAGCAAAAAAATACCGTATATATAGCAGGCATACTGGTAGACGGTGAAACTGGTAAAAGGGTAGCCAATATGCCTTTACACCTGGAAGTCTCAGATGATTCAAAAAAGGTAAAAAAGACTGTTAAAAGCGATCGGGATGGCTTCTACTACTATGAATTGGATACGAAGCAATTTCAGGATTCAGTTGTCTACTTTGGAATTTCGGGGCAAGGAGAATATGAAAAGTTTGACATGGGCGCAACCTTAAAAAAGGGTGTGCCAGAGGATGGCGAGTTTATGGTATCGTTTCTTACGAAAGATGATGAGTCGGGAACTTTGGCATTTAAGAAACATACGATGTTTCCCTATTATGTATCCAAGAAGAGTTTTTTCGATAGTGAGAAACTGACTGATATTAAACATGATATTAAAACGTATCTGGCTGGTAAAGAATCAGAATTCAGCGCTGAATACAATTTGAAAGTAGACTTTGAAGAAGTATATCCTCAGCCGACTCATGTAATTACTAAGTTCAAAAATGCTTTCTTCGACCAAAACCGAAAATTGTTGGGCTATGAAGGCGTCTTAAAACTTTATTTGAATGATGTAGAGGTTGATTACAATGGTATTAACGAAGCTTTTAAGGACATGCCACCTGGTAGTACCTTCGGCTTTAATCAGGATTCGAAAACATTTGAACAGACTCAAAATAGTTTGCTTTACTACACCTATGCTTTGGTGAAGCATGCTCCACCTAGTGAGTTGGTTCTCAATAATTATGAAGTTTTAGATATTAAAGGTTTTGAGATGAAACGGTTAGAAAACCAACCTTACTTCGTGGATGGGTTTCGTTCTGCAAGTAAAATTGGATTT
>CALGRQ010000447.1 GCA_937880795.1 uncultured Dyadobacter sp.
CAATCACAATTTCATTCTTTCCTTCGAAAGAGCGACGGCGCAAAAGAGCGAATATTCTGGCATTGAGCTCTTCCATGTGGAAAGGCTTGGTAATATAATCGTCCGCTCCCAGCTCCAAGCCGGATATTTTGTCGCGAAGCGAATTTTTTGCCGAAACAATCAAGACACCCGTCTTATTATTTTGAGATTTGATGGCTTCCAATAGTTGTAGACCGCTCCCGCCGGGCAGTGTAATATCCAGTACGATCAGGTCATAGGTATATAGGTGAAGTTTATCTTGCCCTTCCCGGAAATCAGCCGCTCTTTCGCAACGGTAGCCCTGTTCAGTCAGGTAGTTATCCATTTCGTCCAGCAGCAGGGGTTCGTCTTCTACGAGCAGCAGTTTCATTGGTATGAATTACATTGAAAGATTAGAATTATCAATTATCTTTTCTAAAAAGTCACTTTCTCAAAAGTAGTGAAAGTGTAAAGAAAAAGTAAAAATCTAAATTATACTTAAAGTTGTGCGGCTCGCAGTGGGGGCGAGTTCTAAGGTGTCAAGTTTAACGTCTGGAATAATTTTTGATAAATCTTATTTAGAATAAGTATAGTTTAAGAAAAATTCAGAATTGGTCTATTATTTCGCAATATGGAAATTCTTATCTGGGATTACGCTTCTCAGGATTTGGGGAATATGAGGTTTTCATTGCCTGGTTTTTTACTGGATCAGGCGGTAGAAGCAAGCGAGTTGAGTTGGAAAATAAAGTCAGGGAAATACGTATGCGTGGTCATTTTTATCAAAGAAATGGATCGTTTCTGGATGGAGATCATTCAGGGTATGAAAGATTTGAACCGCAGGCCTGGGCTGATTGTCATTTCTGAAAAGGATTCCATATCAGATAAAATTGAAGCGTTAAGAACGGGGGCTGATGATTTTATGATAATGCCTTACGATATATTGGAGTTGGCCGCCAGGGTTACGGCGCTTACCCGGCGTGTAGGCCCGGCGGATCCGGAAAACTTGGTTTTTAAGGAAATCAGGATTGATATAGCGGCCAAGGAGGCTTTTGTGCTTGACAGAAAATTAGACTTGACAAAAAAGGAATTGGAGTTGTTAAGCTATTTCATTGAACATCAAAATGCAGTGATTTCTAAGGTTCAATTGATGATGCATTTATCCGGATCCATATGTTACACACCTGGCTTGCACGATACCCTTTATGCACACATTAAAAATTTGAAAAAGAAGTTGTTGCAGGCGGGATCCAAATACTATTTAACAAGCTTATACGGCATTGGATATAGGTGGGAGGATATTTAAAACGTAGCTATTTTTTTGTTGAATTAACTATAATAAGTCCAAATTAATATTCTTTTCAATTTACCTCTTACAAAATGTTAAAAATTAACCTGAATGTAAAGTATGCATTTCTGGCGCTGGCCATGGTCGGATTTGTATCTTGTAGTGACGACGAGGTACAGGTAACACCAACTCCGGTAGAAACACCGCTGCGTACAAAAATTGATTACGCTACACTTACACCAACAACTCCTTACGCTGCAACTTTTGTGGATGCCGACAAGAAATCCACCGTGGATTTTTCTAACGGTAACAACCGTTACAAGATGTTTCAGGCACTCAATACATATATCAATTCTGCCATCACCGCCAATAAGGAGATTGATGCAGCAGTGTTGAAAGAGATGTTTAACAACACCGGTAACCGGTTTGCTGACAGTACGAAATTGAATACATCAGGCGTGCAATTGCGTGATAAAGTGGCTTCTTCCTGGCCCGAGGCAAACGCAACGGCAGCACAGGCAAGGTTTGATACCTTGTTCACCAACATTGCCGCAGCGAGCAAGTCCTTAACCGAAGTAGCGGCCAAAGGTAAAGCGGGTAAATTAGGGACACGTCTCGTGGATGCTAAGGGTATTGAGCTGATTCAGATTATTCAGAAATCGCTAATTGGCGCGTTGCAATATGATTATATCGCCAATGTGTTGCTTACCAAAGGATTGGAGGCAGATAACAAAAAGGTGGTTTCGGGCAAGCTTTATACACAACTGGAACAGAATTGGGATGAAGCATATGGATTGCTGACGTTAAGTCCGATATATCTGGCCGGTTCCACAGACGATAAAAGAGCTACAACGGAGTTTGCACTGGGTTCGTATGTATGGGAATACAATAAAGAGGCTTATGCCAAAATTTATCCTGCATTTTTGAAAGGTCGTGCAGCCATTGTAAATGGCGATAAGGCTGAACTTAAAGTACAAGCCGACTATATCAAAACTCAGTTTGAGAAAGCCATAGCCAAAGCGGCAAATGGGTATATGGGTAAATCGGTTGAAGCGGGAAAAAGCGAAGCGGACAGGGCCCATGCACTGGGAGAAGGGCTGGGTTTTGTGTATTCATTGCGTTTCGCTACGGTTAACGGAGCTGATGCGAAATTTTCGGACGGCTTGTTAAACGAACTGGTAGGTTCGGCGAATGGATACTGGGATTTAACGCCTGCGAAGACGACTTCGGTGACGGACAAGATCACAGCTAAATTCAAACTATAAGATTGCCTTTTAAGGTTAGTTACATTTATAGTGGATGAACGGTAATTGTTTTCCGTCCATCCACTTATTATCGTTTAAAATATGACCCGAATTAAACTGAAAAACCTGCTATTTCTGCTGGTAAGCACCGTTCTGATTTCTTCCTGCTCTTCGGACAGTGAAAAGACGGTAACAGAGCCTGACCACAATAAAGATCGGCAAGCTGTCCTCATCAATCTTGCGGACAATGTGATCATCCCCGCCTATGGTAATTTTAAGGTGAAGTTTGATGTGATGTTTGCCAAATCCGAGGCCTTTACGGCCAAACCGGATGTGACCACTTTGACAGAATTTCGCCAGGCGTGGGTAGAAGCCTATACAGAATGGCAAAAAGTGGAGCTTTTCGATTTTGGCCCTGGTGCAAAAAAAGTGATCCGTGGCTATTACAATATATACCCTACCAATGTTCGGGGAATAGAGCAAAACATCGCTGACCCAACTTCTAGTCTGGAAATTACTTCTTCTTACGACCGGCAGGGTTTTCCGGCATTGGATTACCTCCTCAACGGAACGGGTAAAACCGACACAGAAATTGTAGCGAATTACACTGGGGCTTCGGGTGCGCCAAAGTTGGCCTATATAAAGCGGATCAACACCCACATGCAAACGTTGCTTACGGAGGTGATCGCCGACTGGAATGGGTCCTATCGCACCGATTTTACTACCAAAACAGGTACAGATATTGGGTCGCCCATGGGTGAGCTGGTGAATGGATATGTGTTGCATTATGAGCGCTATATCCGTTCCGGGAAATTTGGGATTCCGTCGGGAGCCATGCTGAATGGCGTAGTAGCCCCGGAAAAAGTGGAGGCGTTTTATAAAAAGGATATTTCAAGAACACTCGCTCAAACGGCACATCAGGCAGCGGTTGACTTTTTTAATGGAAAGGGAGTAAAAAGCGGTGAGAATGGTCCATCTCTTAAATCTTATCTGGATGGATTGGGAGCCAAAGAAACGGCTTCGACTAAGATGTTGAGTGAAATTATCAATACACAATTTACGGCGGGTAAGTCTAAAATTGATGCTTTGAAACCTAATTTGTATCAGGAGGTATCGGAAAACAACCAAGCGATGAAGGACGTGTATACCGAACTTCAAAAGGCGGTCCGGATGCTCAAAGTAGACATGACCTCGGCTATGAGCATAACCATTACCTATACCGATAACGACGGCGATTAAGGAGTCAAATGGGCCAGAAAGGCAATGATCCGTATTTTTTAAGACAGACTTCGGCCGCACCGTTGGCTGTATTCCGGATACTTTTCGGGCTCATGCTCTTTTTGAGTATGGGCCGTTTCTGGTTAAAGGGCTGGATATATGAGCTGTATATAGCGCCCCGCTATTTCTTTTCTTTTTATGGATTTGAGTGGATTACACCATGGGGTGGGTATACCTACTTGCTTTTTGCAATGGGTATGATATCGGCATTGATGGTCATGTTGGGTTACTATTACAGATTAGCTGCCATCTTACTGTTTCTGTGCTTTACGTACATAGAACTCATGGATAAGACCACCTACCTGAATCACTATTATTTTGTCAGTTTGGTGAGTTTTATCATGATGTTTTTGCCGGCTCATGTATACTTCTCGATAGATGCCTATCGTAATGCCAAAATTCGCTGCGGGACGGTTCCGCAGTGGTGTATCGACAGTCTGAAATTGCTGGTTTTTATACTTTACTTCTATGCAGGACTGGCCAAACTGAATAGCGATTGGTTGGTTCATGCGCTTCCATTGCGAATTTGGTTGCCCGCCCGAAACGACATGCCCATCATTGGTTTTCTGTTCAATTACGACTGGATTCCTTATTTATTTAGCTGGTTTGGCTGTATATATGATCTCACCATCGTGTTTTGGTTGCTCAATGCGAAAACCCGATTGGTGGCTTATGCGACCGTGGTGGTATTTCACCTCTTAACTGCCTTGTTGTTTCCCATTGGCATGTTTCCCTATGTCATGATTGTAACTGCGCTCATATTTTTCTCACCGGAGTTTCATCAGAAGTCCATTCAACGGCTGGGGAAATGGGTACGGTACCCGACGGACTTGCTTTTTACAAGTAAACCATATGTCTATCAACCCGTGAGTCAAAAACTATTGCTAAGCGGATTTACGGTCTTTTTTGTATTTCAGTTGCTGTTTCCATTTCGATATTTATGCTATCCAGGCGAGCTTTTTTGGACCGAACAAGGGTACCGTTTCTCCTGGCGTGTGATGCTGATGGAAAAGGCAGGTTCCGCTCAGTTTTTGGTAAAGGGCCGTCGTGGTAAGCTTGTATATGTAAACAATACAGATTTTTTGACGGTTTTGCAGGAGAAAATGATGGCTACCCAACCGGATATGATCTTGCAGTATGCCCATATTTTAGAAAATTATTATACAAAACAAGGATATGATTCACCGCAGGTTTTTGTCGATTCCTATGTTTCAATGAATGGACGTTTGGGTAAACCTCTTATTGACCCCAAAACAGATCTGGCTCAGGAAAAAGAATCATTCGCTAACAAACCATGGATATTACCCCTTCAAGATGAAATTAAAGGCTTTTAGTACATTTATTTTTTGCTGTTTTTTTATTAGTGCTTATACTCAGCATCGTGTTCATGGTGTAGTACGTTCAGAAAATGACCAGACTGCCATTGCGGGTTGTGAAGTATTTCTGGACGGCTTACAGTCCGTGGTTACCGATAGTGCGGGACGATTTGGTTTTTCGAAGGTCAAATCAGGGAAATATATGCTCCAAATCGTATCGCCTCATTTTCGGGTATTGAAACAATCCGTGGTGGTGCACCAGGAAGATGTGTATCTGAAACTGGAATTACGGTCCAGGGATGAGACATTAAATGAAATTGTTGTGTCAGAAAGGAAAGCTGATTTTGGTTTTTCAAGTATGCGGGGCGTGGAGAATATGGGGATATATGAGGGGAAAAAATCAGAAGTGATCACGCCAGATCAGCTGGTCGCAAACTTATCAACGAACAATGCCCGGCAAATTTATGCCCGCGTAGCCGGACTGAATATTTGGGAAAATGAGGGTGGGGGCTTGCAACTTAGTATAGGAGGGAGGGGACTGGATCCAAACCGGACTTCCAATTTTAATGTACGACAAAATGGTCATGACATTAGTGCGGATGCTCTGGGTTATCCTGAAAGCTATTATACACCACCGATTGAAGCTGTTGGGCGGATACAAATTGTGCGGGGAGCGGCATCTTTACAATATGGAACTCAGTTTGGCGGACTCATCAATTTCGTGATGCGCAAGCCGGTTGAAAACAAAAAAATTGAATTGGTTGCCCGTCAAACGGCCGGGTCATTTGGCTTTTACAACGCCTTTACCAGCGTGAGTGGAACAATGGGCAAGCTGAGTCATTATACCTTTTTTCAGTATAAAAAAGCGGATGGATGGCGAGCCAATTCACATTTTAACAGTTACACGTTTTATACCGATATAGACTACAAAATATCGCCCAAAACCTCTGTGGGGTTGGATATTACTCATATGAATTACCTTGCCAAGCAGCCCGGCGGGTTATCGGATGTCATGTTTGCCCAGGATCCCCGCCAAACCAACCGAGAGCGCAACTGGTTTGACGTAAACTGGAATATGCTTGCGATTCATTTTGATCATAAAATCAACAGCTCCTCCAATATTAATTTGCGGGTATTCGGTCTAGCGGCACACAGGTATTCTCTGGGCTTTCGCCCAAACCGGGTGGCGACCATTGATGATAACGGTGAACGTGATTTGATCAAAGGAAAATTTGAAAACTGGGGTGCGGAGGCGCGGTATCTGAAACGATATAATCTAGGAAAAATACAGTCGGTAGGATTGGTGGGTGCCCGATATTATCACGGATATAACCGTAGCTTGCAAGGGGTTGGTAGTACCGGAAAAGATGCCAATTTTAGTTTCGTTGAACCTGAGCGTTTTACCACCTATGACTACGAATTTCCAAACCGGAATACCTCTCTTTTTGCGGAAAATATTTTCTATCTGACAGAGAAATTATCGGTTACACCCGGTATTCGCTACGAATATATCAGTACCAAAGCGGATGGTTTTTACGGAAGTATTCAGCGGGATTTAGCAGGAAATGTAATCAATATTACACAAACAGAAGAATTTAGAAGAAACAACCGCCAGTTCGTTCTTGCAGGAGTTGGCGTGGGCTATAAGCCGGTTGAAACCACGGAGTTATATGGTAACTTCTCACAAAATTACCGGTCCATTACTTTTAGTGATATGCGTATTGCCAATCCTTCGTCTGTCATAGATCCCGATATGAAGGATGAAAAGGGTTATTCCATCGATTTGGGGTTGAGAAGTAAACAGACTTCCATCTTTAATTACGACGTTAGTTTGTTTTATCTGAATTACAACAACCGTATCGGAGAAATACAATTTTACGACGAAAGTAACCGGATTTTACGACTCCGTACCAATGTAGGTCAAGCCGTTATTTTTGGTTTAGAATCGTATGCGGAGGCGGATATATGGAAATTGCTTAATCCTGAAAGAAAGGATTTTGGTGCAGCTGTTTTTGGTAATGTGGCTATGATCAAATCGGAATATAAGAAAAGTAAAATGACGGGCGTGGAGGGGAATCAGGTTGAATTTGTTCCGAAAGTTAATCTTAAAACGGGTTTTAAACTGAGTTATAAAAAGCTAAAAGGGTCTTTTCAATTTACCCATTTAACGGATCAGTTTTCGGAAGCCACCAATGCCCGTGATGGCGGTATATCGTCCGTGGTGGGTTTGATTCCGGCTTACAAAATCATGGATGTAAGCCTTTCCTATGACATCAGGAAGTTCCGACTCGAAGGGAGCGTTAACAACCTGGCCAATGAAATGTATTTTACCAGGCGCGC
>CALGRQ010000448.1 GCA_937880795.1 uncultured Dyadobacter sp.
AATTAGCAGCTGACCAACCTGAAAAGCCAGGTGGAAGAGGATTCAAGAAAACGGCGCCAAAAGCCGCGGCAACGAAAAAAGAAGCAGCACCTAAAAAGGCCGCTGCTAAAAAACCTGCCGCTAAAAAAACGACTAAGAAAGAATCGAAATAAACTGATAACGAATGCACGAATGGTTCCATTCGTGCATTCGTTGCTCTATTCCATAATAGCCCGAAACTTTATTATAATCCTAAAATGCAAAAGTTAGTAGTTCTTACCGGCGCAGGTGTTAGTGCAGAAAGTGGAATAAGTACCTTTCGCGACAACGGGGGATTATGGGATAATTACAGAATTGAAGAAGTAGCCACTCCAGAGGCTTGGCGTTCTAACCAGGAACTGGTTCTTGAGTTTTACAACCAAAGAAGAAAACAGGCCGAAACGGTAAAACCTAACTCGGCACACTACGCGCTGGTCGACTTGGAAAAGGACTTTGACGTTTCGATTATTACCCAAAACGTTGATAATCTTCACGAGGTAGCTGGCTCGTCAAAGGTAATACACCTTCATGGTGAATTGTTTAAATCCAGAAGTACTAAAAATCCGAACCTGGTATATGACATGAAGTCGTGGGAATTAAAAACCGGCGACTTGTGTGAACTGGGTAGCCAACTCCGCCCTCATATTGTTTGGTTTGGTGAAGACGTACCCATGATGAATACAGCCATGGACATTACTGAGGACGCTGATATTTTCGTGGTAATTGGAACCTCGTTGGCTGTATATCCGGCAGCTGGGCTTGTGAACTATGTTAGGTCAAACAGACCCATCTTCCTAATCGATCCCGCAAAACCTGATATTCGGTTTAAATCCAATATGACCTTTATACAGGAAAAGGCAACCGTTGGGATGGAGATTTTGAAAGAAAAATTAAACAACCTAAAAGGCTAGGCAATAGCGCTTTATAACACGATTAGGTTCATGTTCAACACGCAATATGCCGTTCATGCCGTTTTAAAGCTAAATTTGAATTTCTATTACCGTTCTGACATATTAAAATTTTAACATACAAGCACGACCATAATCAGATGCAACTATTAGACGGGAAGGCAATTTCTTCCCAAATCAAATCAGAAATTAAAGTTGAAGTTGAAAACTGGGTAGCATCAGGTGGTAAAAAACCACACCTCGCTGCAATTCTGGTAGGACAAGATGGCGCAAGCGAAACTTATGTTGCGTCGAAAATTCGTAGCTGCGAGGAAATCGGATTTACCTCTACCCTATTGAAATTTGATGCAACCATATCCGAAGCCGAACTTTTGCAAGCGGTAGAGTCTTTAAATAACAACCCGGATGTTGATGGGTTCATCGTACAATTGCCGCTGCCAAAGCATATATCGGAAAATACGGTGATGGAAGCCGTGGATCCTAAAAAAGACGTTGATGGTTTTCACCCCATCAATGTAGGCAGAATGTGCAAAGGATTGCCAGCCTATATATCGGCCACTCCATTTGGGATTCTGGAAATGTTAACCCGAGAAGGAATTGAAACAAGTGGAAAACATTGTGTGGTAATTGGTCGGAGTCAAATTGTCGGTTTGCCTATGAGCATCCTGATGCAGCGGAATGATTATCCAGGAAACTGTACAGTAACCATTACGCATAGCAAAACGCCAAACTTGAAGGAGGTTTGCCAAACTGCCGATATATTAATTGCAGCACTTGGACGCCCAGAGTTTGTAACCGCCGACTATGTGAAAGAAGGTGCCGTGGTAATTGACGTAGGTATCAGCCGTGTCGAGGATGCAAGTAAGAAAAGTGGATTCGCCATAAAAGGTGATGTAAACTTTGCAGACGTTGCACCGAAAAGTAGTTTCATCACTCCGGTGCCGGGAGGTGTTGGATTGATGACGATCTGCGGGTTATTAACCAATACATTGAAAGCAGCTCGGAAAGAAGTTTATAGCTAAACATACTTAAGTTGTTATAAATGAAAAACCTTGCATCTTAAACCCGTTTTAAGATGCAAGGTTTTTGAATGTAGGATCCTACACCAACGAATCAACTAAGGTAAGAAACTCGAACGCTAAAATGCATCAGAATTGAATACACGCACAATATCCCGCACAGATATCGTACATTCAAATCTCATGCGGTTCATTTTTACTACTTTTTTGGCACCTGCGGGTCTCCATCCAATATAATTAACAGCTCTACTGAATTCAGTAAAGATACCCTTCGGTACAACATGATTTTAATAGATCTTTATTGTACTATATCTATACATTTCAATTCATTCCTACATTCATTCGGGAACGTTAATACGATTACAACCCGTTGAACTTTCGGTTATCTAGCGAAAATACGGACGTGCGATTAAAAAATTTTACCTAAACCTACCCGAGTTATGGAACCCTTAACCAGAACACTGGAAGAACAAAAAAACGAATTTAAAAATGAAAAACTTCTTGCAACACCAATCGCTGGTCTCATCGCATGGCTTTGCGTTTTCATATCAGGTATATTGTTTTCTGAGATAATTACCGTTTGGGTTCTTTTTATTGCGACAGGTTCTATTGCTTATTTAGGAATGGGCATTTCCAATTTAACGGGCGAAAACTTTTTAGATAAAAATAAACCCAAAAATACTTTTGATGCATTGTTCTTTTATACAGTCGCTCAGGCTATTCTTGTATACGCCATTGCCATACCATTTTTTATAGAAAACTATACTTCTTTACCATTAACGGTGGGAATTTTAACAGGTCTTATGTGGCTTCCGCTCAGCTGGATTATTGACCACTGGGTGGGAATATTTCATACATTAATACGAACCATTTCTGTTCTTTCTCTTTGGTATTTGTTCCCCGCTCACAGATTCATTACCATTCCGCTTGCCATTGTAGTCATTTATATTGCTACCATTTTTATTTTAAAAAATAGATCGAGGAGTTCTAATTAAGTACAAAGTACTTTTAAAATTACATCCCGTTTTCAATAAAATGGCCATACAAATAAGTAACGCTCAGCAATTAAAAAACATCCTCGAACATGCCTTACCAAGGCTAAAAGAAATTGAAGCAACGGAATTTGCTTATAAAATAAACGCATCAACCTGGAGTAAAAAAGAAATTTTGGGACATCTTATAGACAGTGCCACCAATAACCATCAACGGTTTATTCACGGTCAATTTGAAAATGCTCCAATGATTTCATATGATCAAAACCAGTGGGTTGAAAAAAGTAAATATCAGGAAATGGATAAAGAAATTTTAATCAACTTCTGGTACAGCTATAACACACATTTGATTTACGTCGTACAAAATATCCCCGATAATACATTACAAAATAAATGTACGATGCGAGACGGAAGTTTAGTAACGATTGAATTTTTAATCGGCGACTATATAGCTCATTTAGAACATCATCTATCTCAAATATTGAATAGATAGACAACAAACTTTATAAGGAAGCACGATACAATTTGCGTTATTGATAAATAATTGAAAATATCATTGAAGCATTTTAGTTTGATTCAAATATGTTTTTTTATCAAACTAAAATACTTCATTCATCCAAATTTTTATCAATATACGATCAGGCTTAGTTATTTGTTTTTTTCAAACCACTGGATATAGGCGTTTACCGCAGTCCCAATAAACTCCATAATTTTGGGATCTTGAATATCACCTTTCGGATCAAATAAATTTTTGGCATTAGAAAGATAAACCTCGGGTTGTTGCATGGTAGGCACATTTAATGATACCAAACATTGACGCAAATGATGGTTGGCGCCAAATGCCGATAAATTTCCAGGAGAATTACTAAATACCGCTCCCGGTTTACCACTCCATGCATTTTTTCCATAAGGACGCGACGCCACATCCAATGCGTTTTTTAAAACACCGGGGATCGATCTGTTGTATTCAGGAGTAATAAATATAACCCCATCCAACTCAAATATTGTTTTACGGAATTGTATATAAGATTCCGGTAACATATCGTAGTCGTCAAAATCCTGATTATAAATTTCCAGACCGTCCAGCGGTATTATCAGGAATTTATAACCTGTTGGAGCTAACCCAACTACAACTTGCGCCAATTTTTTGGAGAAAGATTCCTTTCTCAAACTTCCCACGATGATTCCTATCGTATTCTTCATCTGACATTTTACTTTTGATTGAACAGTAAAGTCCTAAAATGTTGTACCAAACCCAATCCGTCTAATCACATCATAAGAAGTCTTCACCTTATATGGCTTTTTATAGATAGCCACCTCCCCACAAAAGCAATCTGGAAGACTTAATCCCCAAGATTTGATCCGATCATATACATCCGAACTTACATATCGCGCTAGCGTAAGGTGTAAATTTAATTTTGTAACTTTTCCATGAATGGCCTCCATGAAAACTTTGTTAAAATCAATAACACTTTCTGCATTTTCTATCCCCAATTTAATAACAAGTCCATTTCTACTTCCAAAATACCCCAAATCTGAAAACGAAATATGTATCGGCGAATGCCGGGAAAGAAACGCGGATACATCCTGTATAACCTTGTCATCATTTTCGGGACAAATCACTCCATCTATTGAGATGTGAGGCAATTTTGTCAGTTGAGAAGCTCTAATTCCATTTTCCACGAGCAGCCTATGAAGTTCAACTATATTTTTCATGCCGGCTTCATCAGGCACAAGCACGGGATAGTACTCATAAAGTGCAGGAGGAGCTCCGAACAATTCAGTCTGTCCATTTATAATTGGTGACATATAAATCAATTGGGTTTAATCCATCCATTTTTAAATCCATCTAAGCCCCTTTTTGAGCAAGGTAACAAGCTTAGTGGAGTAAGGCGGATACAAAAATTTTAGCGTTCCAAACCTTCTCTTCATCACCCCTTTGTCATTAGAAAATTCTTTGAATCCATAAAATCCATTTGATTTTCCGATTCCACTGTTATTAACTCCACCGAACGGAATTTCTGTGTTCCCAAACTGCGTGAGCACTTCATTGACCAAAGCATTTCCCGAAGTCGTATTTTTCAAAACATAATCAATGTGCTCTGATTCAACAGAATGTATATATAAGGCAAGTGGTTTTTCCTTATTGTTCACAAAAGCAACGGCTTCTGGCAATTTCTTAAAAGTTACAATTGGCAAAATAGGGCCAAAAATCTCCTCCTGCATAACTTTCATATTTTCATTGACTTGCATCAGGATCGTAGGAGCCAAAAATCGTTCATTTTCATCCCTCTGCCCCCCAATTACAAGCTCCGCTCCCTTTTCCAAGGCGTCATCCAAACATGCGCACAAACGATCAAAATGCTTGTGATTTACAATACGCCCATAGGATGGTGAACTTTTCACATCAGCATACATTTCTGACAAAGCAACCTTTAATTCACGAATCAGTTTATCTACAATAGAATGATCTGCAAGAATGTAGTCCGGTGCTATACAGGTTTGTCCATTGTTAAAAAACTTGGCCCAAACAATTCTTCGGGCGGTCGCTTCGAGGTCAGCACTGGCATCTACAATTGCTGGCGATTTACCCCCCAATTCCAACGTTACAGAGGCCAAATTTTCTGCGGCTGCCTTCATCACAATTTTACCCACCGCAGGACTTCCCGTAAAAAATATATGATTGAATGGAAGCTTCAACAATCGTCCGGCCACCTCAGCGTCCCCTTCTACCAATGCCACTTCATCTGGCGGAAAAACCGTGGATAGAACTTTTCTAAGAAATGCCGATGAGTGAGGTGTCATTTCCGAAGGCTTCACCATCACTACACAGCCTGCTGCTATCGCCGAAACCAGTGGTTTAATAGCCAATGCAATAGGATAATTCCAGGGCGACATAATCAATACGTTTCCCTTTGCCTCGTATTGTATATAGGCCGAAGTACCCAACATGGTAAGCGGCACAGCTTGCCGCTCGGGGCGCATCCACTTAGGCAAATTTTTTATGGTATAGCTAATTTCACTGATTAAAACGAGCAACTCCCCTATGATGGTTTCGGCATGTGGTTTTCTAAAATCCATATACGTGGCCTCACAAGCTTCTTCCACATGATCGAGCAAAAACTTTTGCAGCTTTTTAAGTTTAGCAATTCTTTCCGTGGCGTTGGTTGTGGCTATAACCGGCGCATTGTCCTTTTGCCTGGTAAAAATTTCCTGAAAATAGTCTTGCAAGATCATAAAATACAGAAAGGGTTGCCGTTTGTTGAATACATACCCTGGTTTTTTGAGTTTTGGCTAAAAGCCTGTTAAAGCTTTTATCAAATATTGAAATAAAAGTGGTCGCATGAATAGTTAAATTGATTTTTTACTAAAAAATTTGTCAATTAGCATTCTTGTTTGAAATAAAGTGGGTCTCATGAGTATCGTCAGCAGCAATATCAAGTATCTCAGAAAGCTTAACGGCTTGACTCAGGAACAGTTTGCTCAAAAAATTGAGATCAAACGGTCGCTGCTGGGCGCATACGAAGAAGCGCGAGCGAACCCCAATCTGACCAATCTTGAAAACATGGCAGCCGCATTTGGTATATCGGTTGACAATTTGCTAAAAAACGATTTTAAAAAGCTTCGTGAGAAGCCTGAACTTAGACTATCGATCAACTCCGCAAGACCAATGACGGTTTCGCATTCAGGAGCTGTGTCGTCACGTAGAGCATCAGTGACGGAAACGCAGTCGGCGGTAAATACAACCGAAATAGAGACCAGGCAACATATACCTCAGCGGGTTGAATAGACCAAAGAAGAAGTCGCTGCCGCGGTGCCAACAACGGTGTCCCCTCAAGAAGCCAGGCTGGTTCATGAGAAACAACCTACTCAACCCCTACCTTCAACTCAAACCGCACAGGTTCCGATATTTAATAATCACTTCACTCCCAAAGAAGTAGAAAATATAAAACCGGCTCCATATCCTACAATTCAATGGGTGTCTAAATCCCAAGAGAATCATTACGAAGAGCACTGTCAAAACCCTGCTTATCTGGTGAACCTTCCCTCGTTTCAACTACCAAACTTACCTTCTGGCTATTACAGAGGATTTGAAAGCGGTGCTGATTTTCCTTTTCAGGGCGCTATTCTGGTAGGTAATTTTGTACGTAACTGGTACGAGATTAAGACGGATATTTCCTACATTTTCGTTTTACGAAATCAGGGGTATATATACAGAAAAGTATCGCAGAATGTAAATGGCAGCGGTTTTTTAACATTGAAATCTGACATAGGAACTATTCAACCTATGGAGATTTCATTGCCCGACGTGCTGGAAGTGTGGGAAGTCAAAGCTTTTGTAAGTCATCAGCTACCGACACCAACCGCTTCCATAGAACGCATGGAAAATCTTGTAGCTGAAATGCAGAAAGAAATTGAAAGAATTCGTTAAAACAAAGAACACAAAATAATCGTGTTCTTTGCCTAACTTCTCAGAAATAAAATGGGAAGAAGGATCTATTTCCCCAAAGACTGAAACATGGTCTCAATCTTTGCCAATTCTTTGCTTTTTGCACTTGGTTCAACCACAGCCACTCCCATTTGGTACCAGAGCCCATCTCCTGCTGTGATGTAGCCTCCACTCTTTGTAGGCTTTGATTTCCTCAATGAACTCGGCCTTATAGACTGTATCCATGATTTTTTGAAGGCGCTCCCATTTAAGACTTTCAGCACTGCCTCCGTTTTTCTTAAGGGCGAGCGACTTGTCAGCAAAAGATGCTTTAAGCTCAATTAATTCCGATTTGCCACCTTCAATTACCAGATAACTCAATTCGAATGGTTTTTCACGCTCGCTTACTTCAAAAATAGCTTGCATTAATTCCTGAAGAAAATAATTCCAGCGCTCTTTATCCACCGGATATACCGTAACACGCTTGCCATTCTCCTCTAGTTCAATCTCAATAAAGTCTTCAAATTCCTTTTCCTCTCGCTGACGAATTATTTTCGATGATGAAAATATACTCTGAAATTCAGTGATCCATAGTGCAGGAACATCTCCCTTCCAGGCATAATCATCGTCCAGGGTAAATCCTTCGTCCAAAATATCATCCTCATCCATATCTTCACGATCGGTGTACTGAATGGTAAAATCCACATTCATTTCACGCTGTGAGCGGATGTCTAATTTGAGGGTAAAAAAGTGCGCAAACGGCGCGGGAACTACCGGAGCCGATTGAAAGCGAACTATATAAAGGCCAGGTATCTGTATATTTTTATCCATTGAAATTGTTAAAAAGCACTGCTGCGGTGCGACGTTTGTCTATTTTATTAGTCGGTGTTTTTTCAAACCGATTTACAAAGTAAACATGTTTTGGTGTTTGATAGGCTGAAACACGCTTTCTTATTTCATTTATTAGTATCATTGCTGTCTCCTCATCGACCTTCCCTTCCACAAATAATATTAGTTTCTGGCCAAGCCTTTCATCCTCCTGATACCATGAAAAATATGCTTGTTTAAGATATAGTGCATCAAACACCAAAGCAATTTCATCATCCAACCGATCCAATATAATTTTAACACCACCCGAATTGATGACATTATCATATCTCCCCAACCAGGTAAATTCATGGTCGGAGTTCATTTCAACCAGGTCATTGGTTTGAACCAACTCGCCGTTGGTCATTTCGCCAGAGACATGCAGGCAGCCTCTTTCATCTAACCCGGCAGTCACACCCGGCAAAAATTGATATGCACTTACACGATCCGTACCATTCAGCTTGCGCAAAGCTACATGAGATACCGTTTCGGTCATCCCATAACTTTGGTAAACAGGAATGCAAAGGCTTTTAATTTGTTTTAGTAATTGAACACCGATCGGTGCGCCACCCAATAGCACTTTTCCAAGTCGCCCCACCCCTGTTCTTGTCTCAGGGTCATCCAAGCAAGCCGACAGTTGCATAGGGACCATAGCCACAAAGTCGAAAGAAATATCTGGAGTTATTTGTTTTAATGGATTTGAAACCGGTGGTATAATTGTTAATTTCCACCCTAATTCCATTCCCCGTACGAGCATCATGACGCCCGCAATGTATTCAACATTTAAGCAAACCAGCGCCCTTGTTCCCGCTCCCAGTTTCAATGCACGACCCGTCATGCTTGCACTGCTTCGAAGTTGATGGCGCGTCAACGCTATAACTTTTGGGCTCCCCGTGGAACCAGACGTTTGCAACCCGAAGGAGGTCTGTCCACTTTGCCAACTTTTTATAAAATCATAGGCTTTCGCCAAATATTCATTTTCCGGTCTGGTTTGACCTGCAAACACGGTACTATCGGTTTGCCATATATGGTTTTCTTGAAAACTGTCAGTCATGATATCTACCCTTTTCCACCTACCGGTTTACCTCCTATTACATATAGAAATTGCCCAGTTAAGCACACTACTCACTATATATATAACCTATCCTGCCCGAAAGTTATTCAATACTCTTTGAAGGAAAGATAAACTATGAGTAATTTTGGGTATTATTTAAGAAAGTAGATTTCAATACCAAGTGGTATGACATAAATTTACGGATCACCACAATTATTCATTGCATTTATGACTAGCTCAGTTCAATGGGAAACCATTAAAGAATACGAAGAAATACTCTTTTTACTTCACGAAGGAATTGCAAAAATCAGTATCAACCGTCCACATAAGCACAATGCTTTTACGCCTAAAACGGTAACGGAAATGATTGATGCGATGCACATTTGTCGTGAGGATCCTAGAATAGAAGTAATTATACTAACCGGTGAAGGTGGTAAAGCATTCTGCTCCGGTGGAGATCAATCGGTACGTGGAGATGGCGGGTATATTGGCGACGATCATGTTCCACGTTTGAACGTTCTTGATCTTCAAAAAATGATTAGATCAATTCCTAAGGCGGTAATCGCTATGGTTGCGGGTTGGGCCATTGGCGGAGGTCACGTGCTTCATGTCATTTGTGATTTATCCATTGCTGCTGAAAACGCACGTTTCGGACAAACCGGACCTAAGGTTGGAAGTTTCGATGGAGGATTTGGTGCTTCGTACCTTGCACGTGTGGTAGGCCAGAAAAAAGCACGTGAAATCTGGATGCTATGTGATCAGTACGATGCCCAAGAAGCACTTCAAATGGGCTTGGTGAACAAAGTTGTTCCTTTGGAAGACTTGGAAACCACCACCATCGCATGGTGCAAAAAAATTCAGGAAAAGAGCCCATTGTCTATCCGTATGCTGAAAAGCTCGTTTAACGCAGAACTGGATGGACAAGCGGGTATTCAGGAACTCGCTGGTAATGCTACACTTCTATACTATTTAAGTGAGGAAGCGAAAGAAGGCAAAAATGCTTTTATCGAAAAACGTCAGCCAGATTTTAGCAAGTTCACCAAATTTCCCTGATCATCACTGAAAAATATACAGTACAAGGTATACCGACGAAAACGTCATCGTACACCTTGTACTGTCTACTTATAATCGCTA
>CALGRQ010000449.1 GCA_937880795.1 uncultured Dyadobacter sp.
CTTGGCGCTTTGGAACCTGCTTTTTCCAGAATGCGGGCAAGTTCTATACCTGTTAAATCCGGCATTTGAATATCCAGGAAAACCACATCGATTGGTTGTTGATGAATCACTTCCAATGCTTCAACGGCACTCGAGTATTTTCCCACCAAATTCAGAAAAGGTGTTTTTTCTATAAATGCCGCTACAAGTCCCAGCGCTAATGGCTCGTCGTCTACGGCAATGCTATTTAGCGGTGTCATGCGGTTTCCAGTTCCAGTTGTACGTCAAAAGTTTTCCTTTCTTTATCCTCGTTCATGCTAAGAGAGTATTTTCCTGGATATAGTAAATCGAGTCGACGTTGCGTATTATTGATTCCAATTCCATTGCTTTCATCCAATAGTGTTCTTTTGTCTGTGAACAAGGTATTGCTAACTTCTACAAAGATCTTACTTCCATTTTGTTTGATACGGATATCAATGGTACTGTTTTCTACTGCACTGACTCCGTGCTTAAAGGCATTTTCGATGAAAGGCAGGAAAATCATGGGGGCAATGGATACATCATGGAATGGTTCCGGCGGTGTTAATTTTACCCGAACTTTGTCCGTTAACCGCAATTCCATCAACTGTATATAGTCCTGCGCAAAGGCTATTTCCTGGCTAAGTAAGACCGTAGCATTTTGGGTTTCATACAGCACATATCGCATTAGTCTGGATAGCTTATGCAATGCTTGTTGTGAGGCCTCAACGTCTATAACCGTGAGGGCATATATGTTATTTAATGTGTTAAAGAAAAAATGCGGATTGATTTGGGCTTTTAAAAAGGACAACTCCGAATTGATTTTATCTTGTTCCAGGTCCTGTCGGTATTGCTGGTCGCGCTGTACATTTTGAACTGCAGCTACACTGGTGCTAATACCAATCACAAGAAGTGCAGTGAGCAGGGCAAAATAATCCAGCTTATCCCTTTTCCTCTTAGGACGGGTCATATCATCGTGTGCGGCTTGCCATGCTTTATCCATTTGCTCACGGTGCCCGATCCCGACTTGAACTTGTTCAATTATAACAGCCAACATAATTACTGACGCTACATTGAAAAGCAGAAATTTAAGGTATTTATTCCGGGCAAGATATCGTGGGAACCAGTAGTATACATTGAGGTAAAATATGGCTACCAGCATGCAAAGGAGCACAGTCTGCTTTATCCAAAAGGTTGTTGGTAATTGTATTTGCCAGCTGAGCGGTTGCCACATTAAGAATAGAACCAGAAAGCTCCAGCCCAATAAATGGAGAAATATGGGGGGGTACTTTCTAACCTTACGTGCGTCCATTTAACATTGTTTAGTTTGGCATTACACATTTAATGCAATTACAATTTTAAGGTATAGGATTCAAAACACATAACGCAGTCGACCAATATTTTACAAACGCCGACAGGATCAGGAAATTGATCTATGAAGGACGTATTCATTAATTCACCCCCTA
Organism: uncultured Dyadobacter sp.; assembly: GCA_937880795.1. Lineage (GTDB taxonomy): Bacteria > Bacteroidota > Bacteroidia > Cytophagales > Spirosomataceae > Dyadobacter. The sequence continues at coordinate 1,464 of CALGRQ010000449.1, forward strand.
AAAAGGATTGGTAGGAATTAGAGCCAGAGTTCGTCGTGTAAAACGTGGGGTTAATCGGTGTGTTTAGGGTTTCCGTCTAATGTGTTTAGATAAGTGGTTACAAGGTATTTATTTTGAAATTGTATTTACTATTTTTTCAATGATTACCATGAAAATGATTAGAAGTTTTACAGCACTCCTTTTGACGTTGACATTGCTTTCATCAGCCTATGCCCAGTTTGGTGGTGGCGGCGGTGGAGGAGGAGGTAACCGAGGTGGAGGTGGCTTTGGCGGGGAGCGTCAACGGCAAACAGTGATTCCGGGAACGGCAGAAGATTCGCCCAAAGGCAATGGTAAAATTGTGGGTGTGTTAGTGGATTCCGTCTCCAAACAACCGGTGGAATTTGCGGCTTTGTCTTTGGTAGACACTAAAACCAATATGCCTATTGACGGTACAACAACCGACGAAAAGGGGCGCTTTGAAATGACTAAGGTAGCTTCTGGTAATTTCAAAATCATGATTTCCTTTATTGGTTATAAGACCAAAACCATAGGAGGAATTAAAATAGAACGCAAAACAGAACTTGATCTGGGATCTGTACTGATGGTGGCTGATGTGGTGCAATTGAACGAGGTTGAGGTTGTTGGTATGGCTCAGTTGGTAGAAGAAAAAGTAGATAGGTTGGTATTTAATGCGGAAAAAGATATTACGAGTAAGGGTGGAGATGCCTCCGACGTAATGAAAAAGGTACCGATGTTGACTGTGGATTTGGATGGAAACGTGTCTTTACGCGGGAGTTCTAATGTAAGGGTACTGATCAACAATAAGCCTTCAACCATTATTGCAACCAGTGTAGCTGATGCATTAAAGCAAATTCCAGCGGATATGATTAAGTCGGTGGAAGTTATTACATCTCCGTCTGCAAAATATGATGCTGAGGGTTCTGCTGGTATTATCAATATCATTACAAAGAAAAGCACGATACAGGGAGGAACGCTCAATTTTGATACCGGTATTGGTAACCGTGGTTCTAATATGGGCTTGAGAGGCAATTACCGTATAGGGAAGATGGGTTTCAGCTTGGGTGGCTTTGGACGTTTCAACTACAACATGCCCGGGAAATCAGAGAACCTTCAAGAAGGTAAAATAGATAAATTCTCGATTCGCCAGATGAGTGAGTCGAATAATAAAATGGCATTCGGTTCTTACAATTTTGGATGGGACTATGAAATAGATTCAAAGACGTCGCTTTCAGCAGGTGTTCGTTATGGAATGCGCAACATGAGAAATGCGCAGGAATTGAGCACATTCAATACACAAAGTGATGGAACGATGCGCAATACCTTCCGTGATGTAAATTCGAAAGACCTTTCTGGAACCTGGGATTTAAACGTGGATTACATCCGTACATTAAGTAAGCCGAACCAAGAGCTAAGTGTTTCCGGACAATTTAGCCGTAACAACCGTACCAATGATTTTACGGCCGATGTGTTTGAATTAACCACAGCGCAAATTGGAGAAATTTTGGGTAGTCAGCGTAACGACAATAGTAGTCACAATCAGGAAAGTACCGTGCAGGTGGACTACCAAACGCCAATCAAGGATAACCAGATGCTGGAAGTAGGAGGTAAAGGAATTTTCCGTCAGGTAGTAAGTAATATTATATACTCAGGAAATGGTGCAGTGAATATTCTTCCGAACAGCAACTTGGATTACGATCAGAATGTTGCAGCGGGTTATTTGTCATATACCTATACCACCAAAAGCCGTTTTACGGTAAAAGTGGGTTCACGCTATGAGTATACCAGTATTGACGCATATCAGGGAGAGAATAGAACGAATCTGAACTTGTCAGGATACGGAAATCTGGTACCTAGCTTAAACTTGTCTCAAACATTTGGTAAAGGGCAAACCGTTAAGTTAGGCTATAACCGTCGTTTGCAACGCCCAGGTATACAATTCCTAAACCCTAACGTTAATTCATCAAACCCTACTAATATTTCTTTTGGTAATCCTGAGTTGGATCCAGAGTTAACCGACCAGGTGGAATTGGGAACCAGCTTCTTCAAAAATTCCCTTTACGTTAACGTCTCGACTTTTGCTCGATTTACTAATAATTCAATTGAAAGCATTAGAACGACAAGTCCGGAAGGGGTGATCAGTACTACTTACGGAAACATTGGAGAGAAAAAGAACTTCGGTGCCAATGTATTTGGTAATATGACTTTCTTCAAAAGATGGCAAGTGGGTGGAGGCTTTGATATGTACTATGCAAGCCTTGTGAACAGCAATACGAACTCGAAAAATGATGGGGTAGTAGTTAGCGGACGTTTTAGAACCAGCCTTACCCTAAAGAAAGGTTGGGGTATTCAAGCGGGAGGCTTCATGAGAGGACGTGAGGTTCAATTGCAAGGTACACAGGCTGGTTTCCGTATGTATGACCTAGGTATCAAAAAGGATTTTGCGAACAAAAGAGGTAGTATTGGTTTCGGTATGGAAAACTTCCTGGCACCGAGATTTAATATGAAAACGAATATGGAGTCTGATCGCTTTACACAGGTGAATAATAATTTCTTATATAACCGTGGATTTAGAGTGAACTTCTCTTATCGTTTGGGTAAAATGACTTTCGTTGAGCAAAAAACGAGAAGAAAAAAATCAATCAATAACGATGATCAAAAAAGCGACGGTGGTGGCGGAATGGATTCAGGAGGTGGAGCGGTACAGTCTGCTCAACCAGCGGCAGCACCTGCGGGTGGAGCGGCTAGACCTGCCGGAGGCGCTAGACCACAGGGAACTCCACCACAAGGAGCTGGTGGAATGATCATGAAAGGTGACAGTGCTGCCGGACCTCAGGGTATGCCAGTTAAACCTGCGACTTCTGACTCTTTAGCTAAACCTGCTCCGGTTAAAACCGACTCAACAGCTGCACCGGTAAGACCTGATTCAACAGGAACGATACCTCCTAAAAAGGACTAGTTGAAGTAAGGTATATAAAGAAGAAAAGGTGCTCGAAAGAGCACCTTTTCTTCTTTATATGATTTTGTGAAACTTACAAAAGTGAGCATTATAGAGCTTGCGCGGCTCGGATATCTTTTAAAATTCGATCTGCCCCAGCTTCCAACAATTCATCGGCAAGTGCAAAACCCAATGCTTCCGGATCAGAAGAAGGTCCGGTTTTGTGAAGACGGATTAGTTCCTTACCATCCAGGCTCACGATACCACCCGTAATATTGATCTGGCCACCAGATAATGCAGCCAGGCCAAAAATCGGGATGCTACATCCGCCATGCAATCGGTTCAGGAATGCACGCTCTGTACGTAAACAAAGAGAGGTGGGAGTATGATTGATCAATTGCTTGATGACCGCTTTTTTCTCTGCTGAAAGAGAAACAGCATTTTCCACAGCCACGCTTCCTTGTCCAACGGCTGGGGTAAATTCATCCAGTTTAAGATGCTCAGCAATTTTATTGTCGTACTCCATTCTGTGAACGCCGGCATATGCGAGAAGCAAGGCGTCGCAATGTCCATCTTCTAATTTTTTTAAGCGGGTTTGAAGATTACCGCGCATGTCCACTGTCTTGATATGTGGATAAAAATGCTTCAAGATCGCGACTCTGCGGGTTGAGGATGTGCCAATTACCATTGGTTCTCCACTCTGTAACGACAAGCTGGTGTTATGGCTTACCAATACGTCGTTGACCTGTTCGCGGTCGGTGAAAGCAGATATTTCGAAATCGGCTTCCAAATTGGATTGTACATCCTTTGCGCTGTGAACGGCAATGTCAATGTCACCACTTCTCAGTTGATCTTCGAGCTCTTGTGTAAACACCCCCTTACTTCCTATTTTCGACAAAGAACGGTCCAGAATTTTGTCTCCTTTGGTTTCAATGATAACGATTTCGGTATCAACGCCACCTTTTTTTAGGAGATCTTCAATATGATAAGCCTGCCAAAGAGCAAGTTTGCTTCCGCGGGTTCCTAATTTTATTTGCATGAATATATAACTTTAAGCCAACCACAGTCTGAGTAGGGCTTGAATTTTAAATGGAATAGCAAAGATCGCCATTAAGATCACCATTATCAAACGGCTTGTCATGAATTGCCGATTTCTAGACGCCCACCGTGTCTCCTTCGTCCGTAACGATTTTTTCCTCGATATATGAAACAATGAGAGAGGCCACATCCACCCCGCTAATCTCCTCTATACCTTGAAGTCCGGGTGAAGAATTCACTTCCATTACTAGAGGCCCACGGTCCGATTGTAGTAAATCGACTCCTGCAATGCGAACCCCTAATGCTTTGGCCGCGGCAATAGCCGTTTGTTCTTCCTCTTCTGTCAGGGTTATTTTAAAACCTTCACCTCCGCGATGTAGGTTGGATCTGAAGTCGCTTTCAGCTCCCTGGCGCTTCATGGCTGCAACTACTTTATTGCCAATAACAAAAGCTCGTATGTCTGCACCTTTAGATTCAGCAATATATTCCTGAATCAGAAAGTTTGCCCGAAGTCCGTAAAATGCTTCAATGGTTGATTTTGCCGTTTTGATTGTCTCTGCCAATACTACACCAACACCTTGAGTACCCTCCAATAGCTTGATGATAACTGGAGGGCCTCCTACGTGGTGAATCAGTTCTGTAACCTGAGTTGGATTCTTTGCAAAAACAGTTTTGGGGACATCCACGCCTGAGCGTGCCAACACCTGCATACTTCTCAATTTATCCCGTGACCTCACAATGGCTTGAGATTTCACCGTCGTAAAGATTTTCATCAGTTCAAACTGACGCACTACCGCGCAGCCAAATGCTGTTACGGATGTGCCAATGCGCGGAATGATGGCATCAACCCCTTTAATAGCCTTTCCCTTATATACAATGGAGGGTTTACCTCCCTCTATCATAACAAAACATTTTGTATGATCGATAACAACGGCCTTATGACCTTTCTGTTTGATTGCCTCTACCAAGCGTCTCGTTGAGTAGAGCTCTGCGTTGGTAGATAATATGGCGATTTTCATATAGCCTGAATAATTTAGGAAAGCGGAGGAGAATCGAAATCTTGCTGGGCTGGTCGTGTGGCCGAGCTAACTTTCGTGTGATTAATAGGTTGTTTGGCCGATAGGTCTTTTTGAGATACATCAATAATGAAGCGCCCGCGGAGTAGCTTGCGGCCAAGTAGTATAGGGTAACTCATTTTTCGGCGATTAGCCAGTGTAAATTCAGTTCGAATTTTTCGCCCAAAAATCCGGATCATCGTTTTGATGACATAGCGCTTCTCTTCTTTGCCCGATGAGTTGCGCACTACCGTTTCTTTAAAATGGTTGACAGTAATTGTTCGATGCGGAGCTCCTTTTTGAGCGTCTAGTTCAAATCGGAGCAATTGATTTTCTCCTTCCGTAACTACCCTCACTTTGGAGCAGTGAATGGAAGAAGTGGTAGCGCCAGAATCAACCCGTACGGGAATGTGATACCAGTCTAGTTCTGGCAAATCTATATAGTCGGTAGCTCCAATAACTTCGAGCGGATGTTTCATCTGAGCTTCGTTGCTGCTTTCGTGGATGTACTAACTGTTATTGGATATCTGATAAGCATCATGGATGCTCATAAAGTGTATTATTTGCGTTGAAAGAATTGGGTGATGGTGAGCGACAGATCCAGGAAAACCATTTTAGCTCTTACATTTCTTTCGATATGCAGTATGGCCACATTTACTTCCTGTATCATTCCTTCTAGTGCTGCTATATTCACCGCCTTAGAAAAGTTTTGTACGAATGTAAGTTCTTCTTGTGGAACACGCAATAGCTCTCCCGCGCCATGGCCCCATACGAGCATATCTCTAAAGAGGCGAAGTGAATAATCGAGCAAACCTTTTTGCTTTTCCTTATTCATAGCATCAAAGGTATCTGCTGCCTTTACCAAATAGGCAAGGTCCGATTTATAGCATGACCGCATCCATTCTATAAACCATGCAGAGCGGTCATCTGCGGTTTCCTTCACCAAATGCATAGCTTCGGATAGGTTTCCGTCACATAAATAGGCAATTTGATTGGCTGTGGACTCCTGCACGCCTTTATTGGCTAAAAACTCTTTCACTTCCTGATCGGAAAATGCAGGAATTGTTACCCGTTGTGTACGCGAAATAATGGTAGTTAATAACCGATCGGACTGGTCGCTTACCAGTAAAAACAAAGTTTTGTAGGGAGGCTCTTCTAATATTTTAAGTAACGCATTGGAAGAGGAAGCATTCATAATGTCGGGCTTCCATATTAACAGAATTTTATATTCCCCCTCGTACGATTTAACAGAAAGTTTACGCAATATACCTCTGGCTTCTTCCACAGAAATATTGCCCTGTTTGTTTTCAGCATTAATAAAGTCGAGCCATTCTGGTAGGACTCTATAAGGATTTTCAAGCACAAAATTTCGCCAGTAAGGCAGGAATGGCTCACTGGTTTTACCCTCAATTTTTTTTGAACTGGCAATGGGAAAAATGAAATGAAAATCGGGATGGATAAGCTTATTCATTTTTACGCAGGAAGCACATTGGCCACATGCGTCTTCTTCTCCTCTGTTTTCGCAATTGATATAGGTGGCAAATGCCAATGCCAAAGCGAGCCCGCCGCCCCCTTGAACACCGTCGAAGAGCAATGCATGAGCCAGGTGACTATTCTGTACAGACCGTCTTAATGTTGCCTTGATTGGGTGAAGTCCGGGTATATCCTTAAAAAGCACTTTTGTATGTCGTTAGAACGATTATTGAAACGAATATAACAACAATGACGCAATCAATGTTGTATAGAGTGATGGTTGGCAGCCAGAAAATACCTACTGCCGCGTGTTATCGTTGATTCTGTGTTTGTTCAAAAACCTCACGGAATATCTTTTCTTTGATCTGGTCGAATGCAACCTGTTTTCTACTGACTGTATCTAGGGCAACTGTTATTGCCTTGGGTAGCTTGTATTCCGTAAAACCTTCGTTATTTCCCCCCCAAGAGAAGGAAGGTATATGTTTGGATTGAAATCCTGCTCCAAACACATTTACACTCACACCAACAACGGTTCCTGTATTGAACATGGTAGAGATACCTGCCTTAGAATAATCACCCATGAACAAGCCGCAAAACTGTAACCCCGTATCTTCCAACTTTCCGGTTGTATAGCTATGTATTTTCACATTGCTATGGTCGTTTTTAAGATTAGAGTTATTGGTATTGGCACCAAGATTACACCATTCGCCAAGAACCGAGTTGCCCAGGTAGCCATCGTGACCTTTATTGCTATATCCAAATAACACAGAGCCACTTACTTCACCACCAATTTTACAAAAGGGACCAATGGTGGTATTCACCCGAATTTTAGAGTTTTGAGCCACAATAGATCCTTCGCCCATTGCAAATGGTCCGTGTATTGTAGCACCTTCCTGTATGGTGGCATTTTTCCCGATATAGATAGGCCCGCTTTCTGCATTGAGGATAGCTGCCTTGATATTGGCGCCGGGTTCTATAAATATATTTTCGGGTGCATAACACCTTGTATAAGGATCAGTGAGGGGCTCAGATACTCTTTTTTTGGTCAGTTTGGTGAAGTCTGCCTGGATCTGGGCTCCGTTTAAAGAAAAAATATCCCATACCTGACGAACCATAACAAAGGGACTTTCATATATATATTCTAAAAAGGTAGCTGAACTGTCTGGTTGCCAGTCGGCTCGCAAGGTTCTTAATGCGAGAAGCTCCCTGTTAGGAGAAAACAGCGCAGTTTCCAGGGGCAGGTTTAAAATAGCTTGATATAGATGCTCATCCGGACAAAGTCCTCCGTTGATATAAAGGTTATCTGCCGAAGTTTGGAGTGGAAACGCTGACTGAAGATACTCTTGGGTTAAAAAGGATGGGTGAACATTGAGCCAATTCGCCCATTTTTCTGCGATGGTATCAATTCCGCACCGAATGCTTGCCACTGGGCGGGTGTAGGTAAAAGGTAAAAGCTGCGACCGTTGGTCGGCGTTATCAAACAGAATAATACTTGGCATATCGCGAGTTAAGTATGTGCATTCAAATTTCACCCATTTTTTGGTATGGCACAAAAAAAAGAAGCAGTCTCTAAGAGCTTTCGCTTTAAGACTGCTTCTTTTTTGGTTGTATAATGGATACTTCTGCTATTTAATGAATGGCTATTTACAGCAATCTCTTAAAATAGGCAGTGGTAAACCAATTATGCGCCTTTTTTCTCGTAACGTTTTCTGAACTTGTCAACACGTCCAGCAGTATCTACAAGTACATTTTTACCTGTGTAGAATGGGTGTGACTGAGAAGAAACCTCAACTTTATATACCGGGTAAGTATTTCCATCTTCCCAGGTAATGTTTTCGCTAGTTTCTATTGTTGAGCGCGTAATGAATTTAAAATCGCTTGATAGATCCCAGAAAACCACGTCTCTATAGTTGGGATGAATATCTTTTTTCATTGGTATATGGTATTATGTGTTTCGATACTATTCTCAAAAAGGATTGCAAAAGTAATTATTTAAATTTATTGGCGCAAGTATCAGTTAGTTATATTTTGAAACAATATCGCTGAAAGCTCAAAAAAATGCATTATGCTTCCAAAATCTGCTTGCGAAGCACTTCTATACCCGTTTTAATTTCTCGATCGAAATCGGTGTACTTGAAACATTCAATGGAAAGTCCACCTTTATAGCCTATTTTCTTTAAAGCACGCAGGTAAGGTCGGAAATTATCACCTTTTACTCCGGGTGGGGTTCTGCTCTCTTTTTCAGCAATATGGCAGTGCACAATATATTTACCGTATTTGATGATTTCCTCAGGAGACTCATCTTCTTTTAACATATGATATATATCGCAGAGTAATTGCACACGGGGGCTATTAACTGCTTCAACAATCTCAACACCTTCGGCCAGGCTATTGATAAAATTGGTTTCACCTCGGTTGAGGGGTTCCACTGCAATTGTAATTCCATGTTTTTCGGCTAGGGGAGCCATTTTTCTGGTGACTTCTATATGTTGTTGCTTTGCTTTCTCCCGGTCAAAACCATCTGGTATCATACGAGAACCCCCACTTCCAAAAACAATATAATGGGAACCACATGCTTTCGCTCTCTTGAGTGCGGTTTCTGTGCGGGCGAGTACAGCCTCATGATTGGCATCGGGCCCAAGCGTTTTTAAGTCGGCGGGAAGTAGGATGACATACGACCATATGGGAAACTTTACCTGATGTAGTTGGTGCAGGTTTTTATTAAAACCAGGCTCACCCTCTTGAGGAAGTAAAAAACCTCCTACCGATTCTTCAATGTAGTTACATCCCAATTTTCTCAAATATTGAGCTTGTTTATAGTCCGCAAACACTCCTAAGGAAATACCCGACGGTTTCAATAAACTGTCCGTTGTATGTTGAGCGGAAAGGAGCGGAGAAGCAGCCAGTGCCAGTGCAGATGTGGAGGATGCTTTAAGGAAGGATCTCCTGGTAAACTTTGGATTGGTTAGCGTCATGTGTTTGAGTGTTTTGAAGGTGGTTAACCTCGCAGTATGACCCCATAAAGACCCATTTTGTCATTTTCTATCGCTCAAATCAATTTAAATTTGTTTTTATATTATGATATTGTTGAAAGTAAAAAGTTAGCAAATTGTATTTATTAAATAACTGTATATCAGTAATTAGAATATATTCTTTAATGAGAAAGTTTACAAAAATTATTTATTATGTTGATTGAATGGGTTGGAAATTATTTTTTTATGGTACAGTTTCCTTAATCTGGAAGAACTCGCTTTTACTAACGTACTTGTTTTTAGTTTTTTAACAAAACGGGTTGTTGTACTTTACACATAATGACATATGATTGGGGTAAATTCGGGTTGTGGTTTTCGTTTTTTTAGTGTTATTTCAACCTAAATTCTTTGGTTGAGCTTCATCAATGCTTCCATTATTGACATCACAATTTTCTCCTAAAAACAACACATTCTATGTCCATGTACGTCATTAAACGTGACGGTCGCCGCGAATCGGTTAAGTTCGATAAGGTGACTGCCCGTATTGAGAAATTGAGCTATGGTCTCGATTCCCATTATGTTCAGCCCGTTGAAGTGGCAAAAAAGGTTGTCGCTGGTATTTATGATGGTGTAACCACTGCAGAACTGGACAACCTTGCTGCTGAAACCGCGGCGTCGATGACTACAAAGCATCCCGACTATGCGATTTTGGCAGCACGCGTGGCGATTTCGAACCTTCATAAAAACACGTTGAAGTCGTTTTCGGCGACCATGAAAAGGTTGTACACCTATATAGATAGTAAAACAGGAGAGAATGCTTCGCTCATTTCAAAAGAAGTATATGATGTGATTCGTCAAAATGCTTCTTTGTTCGATTCTACCATTATATATGATAGGGATTATGCCTATGATTATTTTGGATATAAAACTTTAGAGAAGTCTTACCTGCTAAGAATGGAAGGTAAGATCGTGGAGCGTCCGCAGCATATGTTGATGCGCGTAGCGGTTGGAATACATCAGAACGATGTACAGGCAGCTATTGAAACATATCATCTGCTGTCCGAAAAATGGTTTACGCATGCTACGCCTACCTTGTTTAATGCGGGTACGCCTAAGCCACAAATGTCCTCGTGCTTTCTTTTGACTACTAAGGAGGATAGTATTAGTGGTATATATGATACGCTCAAAAATTGTGCGATGATCTCGCAGTCGGCTGGGGGGATTGGTTTGAGCATTCATGATGTTCGTGCAACAGGTTCCTATATTAAAGGAACAAACGGGCAATCCAACGGTATTGTGCCGATGCTTCGGGTTTTTAATGATACCGCAAGATATGTGGATCAGGGAGGTGGTAAGCGCAAAGGTTCTTTTGCGATCTATATAGAACCCTGGCATGCGGATATCTTTGATTTTCTTGATTTAAAAAAGAATCTTGAAATAAAAATTGAGTTATGCTCAAAAGCCGAAGAGCTAATTAATGACAATAATGTAGTTGAGGCGTTCAGAAAGCTACAGAAGCTTCACGAAGAGTGGAGAGAGTTAGGTCCGGTTCCAAAGGAGTTGAGAGAGGAGATATGGGAGAGGTTTAAAAAGGCTACATCGGCCATTAATAAAAGACAACAGGAATTTTTC
>CALGRQ010000450.1 GCA_937880795.1 uncultured Dyadobacter sp.
CTGCTTCCCGAATTACCTTATAGAGCCCCACCTCATTAGCTTTGTCCAGGGTAAATGCAATAAAATCGCCAGATGGATGCCATGATAAATCATTGATTTTGCTGGTTGTATCAATCCCAACCGGTAAATTCAGAAAACGAGCTGGCTTACCATCCGGAGCTGCCTCTATAAAAACAAGCTCCTTGCCCTTATCAGCAGTTGAAATAATTAGTTCGTTTTTATTGATATCAATCGCAGTTGGCTTTTTACCCACGGGAAAACTAAACTTTGCCTTGGGCCCGCCCAGATTTATAATATCTACGACATAGAGCTTTTCTCCAACTGGGAATTCGGCATTAATGTCTTTAAATTCAGCAACACCGTCGTCGGGACGGACTCTATGCTCCAACACATAAGCCAGGCCGCCCGTTGTCGGAACAGCTATTGTTTTACCATAACCTAAAACGGAATTAGGAGTAAGTTCTGAGCCCACTCCGGCTGATCCCCGTTGTAAGGGAAGTTTAATGGTGGTTATTTGATCCTTTGCGGTGTTATTTCTCAGTAATTTACCGTCGCTCAAAGCAGATGCCGACAAATCCGCATCTGATATAACGACGAGTCCTTTGGCATTAAAATTAACTGTCGACTGAGCCACTGCAGGAAATGCCCCTAGGGTAACTAAGCCGGCAAGCAATGCAACTTTTTTCATAAATTAAGAAGTTTAGTTATATGGTAAACTAGGTTCTATACACTCAGCCATTTACAGCCTGTCGTGCAATTGCAATTTAAGGCAAAACCCAGTGAAACAAAAAACTTAGTCTCGAATACAGCCCGACTAAACCCCCAAAACAACAAACCCCCGGTAAAAATTACCGGGGGCTCAAAGCTTCGTATAGAAAAAACTATGCTGCTACTGCAAGAGAATTAACCAATCTGGCCAATTTCGACTTTTGGTTAGAAGCTTTTTTCTTATGAATGATATTTTTCTTCGCTAGACGATCCAACATAGAAGAAACTGTTTTGTAAACCTCTACCGCAACAGCTTTGTCAGTCGTTTCACGCAATTTTTTGATGTATGAACGAGTGGTTTTGTGTTGGTAGCGATTACGCAAACGCTTTGTTTCGTTGGCGCGAATTCTTTTTAATGCTGATTTATGATTTGCCATTTTATAATTAATGATATTTTCTTTTCTCAAACGGTCTGCAAAAATAAATAAACCTTCTTGAATTGCAAAATATTGCTGAAAATATATTTAACAAACTGAAATACTTTATTTCGGCATACGTTGTATGTCGGAAGCAAGATACTCTTCCAGCCTACTTTGCAATTCACCGGTATATTGCCATGTAGTTCACCCTCTACGGCCACTGATATTTTGCCCGTTTGTTCAGAAATTACGATCACCACGGCATCTGTTGCCTCACTCATTCCCATAGCTGCCCGATGTCTAAATCCAAGAGACGATGGTACATCTACCCCATCAGCTACCGGTAGTACACAACGCGCAGCCTTTATACGTCCGTCCACAATAACAATGGCGCCATCATGTAATTCACTATATTGATTAAATAAAGAAACCAATAAGGGTTTTGACATTTTAGCATCTAAAAGTTCTCCTGTTTCAATAAACCTTCCCAAGTCATCACGTTTATTGACAACAATAAGTGCGCCCGTAAAATTGGCTGCAATAGCCTTGCTGGCGTCCACAATTTCTTTGAGATTCATAGATTTTGCATCCAGCACTGAGTTTCTCAGTATTTTTTTTAGAAAACCATTGTTCGTATGAATGGTAGATTTACCTATAATCAACAAGAAACGACGAATTTCCTGCTGGAATATAACGATTAACGCAACAGCCCCTACGCCCATAAAATATTGCAAAATAGCTGTCAGCAGACCTAATCCCAGTCCTTTTACAACCAAATAGAATACGTAAACGAAAAGGTAACCTAAAAAAACGCGACTGGCTATACTTCCACGAACCAGAATATATACCTGATACAAAAGAACTGAAACTAAAAAAACGTCCAGAATGTCAGCCCAATTCACATTTAAAAAACCCACACGCATAAGAAAATCAATATTATGTAGCGACTAAATTACTATTTTTAATTTATACGTTGAGTGGCTTGCCATAGTTTTACAGTTTCTACTGCTTCCTTCACGTCATGTACACGCAAAATCGATGCACCTCTTTCTAACGCTAGCGTATTGAGCACCGTGGTGCCATTAAGCGCCTCAGTTGCAGTAATATTTAAGGTTTTATAAATCGTTGCTTTCCGGGATAATCCTGCCAATATGGGATAACCCAATTGTTTAAATTCCGCCATATCTCGTAAAAGTTCAAAATTTTGGGATATCGTTTTAGCAAACCCAAAACCCGGGTCTATAATAATATCCGTAACTCCTTTACTTCTCAGTTCCTCAACCTTTCCCTTGAGTTCTCTTATGATATCTACAACGAGATTGTCATAATCTGTCAACTGCGCCATGGTTGCTGGTGTCCCTCTCATGTGCATCAATATATAGGGCACCCCTAAATCGGCAACAGCATCAAACATAAGAGGATCCAGGATACCTCCCGAGACATCATTTATAATATCGGCACCTGCTTGCACAGCAGCTCGTGCTACCTGAGAACGAAAAGTATCAACAGAAATGATAAGATTTGAAAAATTCTTCTTAATCGGCTCTACCATAGCAAGTACACGATCCAGCTCATTCTCCACAGACACCTCCAGCGCTCCGGGGCGGGTCGAATACCCTCCTACGTCAATCATCCTTGCCCCTTGTTCCTGCATGAGCCCTACCCGATCTACCACCTCCTGGTGAGAATTCACCCGACTATTCTCAAAAAAAGAATCCGGAGTGAAATTAACAATACCCATTATACAGGGCTCCGTAAGGTCGACTAGGTCTCCCCGTACGTTAATCGTTTTTTTACTAACTTGCGCCATACTATAACAGCATGGATAAAATTTTAAGACCCAAAGGTAGGTTCCATTTTATCCTGCTTTGTCAAAACATTTAAATTGATAATTAACCAGGTTTAACCTTTTTATAACATTGAAATCGACAGAAGCGGAATATCAGGAAATCATTCAGTATTGCCAAGATCTTTTCACAAAAAAAAATAAAGACTACGGAACATCGTGGCGAATTCTTCGACTACCTTCGATCACAGACCAGATTTTCATTAAAGCAAAACGCATAAGATCCATTCAAGAAAAGGGTACCCAGAAAGTAGAAGACGATATTTCTGATGAATTCATTGGAATTATAAACTACTGTGTAATGGCCCTGATACAAATTGCTCAAAGAGATAGTGAAGCCCAAATTAACACCGATGGCCTGACCAATTTGTACAATGCACAAGTGGAAGAGGTAAAGGAATTACTATTCAATAAAAATCATGACTACGATGAGGCCTGGCGCCATATGCGTGTGAGTTCAATGACGGACATTATACTCATGAAGCTCTTGCGTATTAAGCAAATTGAAGATAACGAAGGGGTTACAATAGTATCCGAAGGGGTAAAAGCTGGTTATCAAGATATGATCAACTATTCGGTATTCTGTCTCATCCAATCCAATGGATTACAAACCAATTAGATTGGATACACCCTCATTAAGACTAAAATTAATTGATAATGAAGATTCTCGCTCAAATTTCCAGAGTAATAGTCGGATTCCTATTTATTTTTTCTGGTGTCATTAAACTGAATGACCCCGTAGGAACCCAATATAAATTGGAAGAATATTTTGAAGTTTTTGCAGCAGACCTGCCGCAATTTCACGACTTCTTTATATCTCTTGTACCTCTGGCCCTTTATTTTTCAGTATTTCTATGCACGGCCGAAGTAGTGTTGGGCATTGCCCTACTTGTTGGTTATAAACCGAGAACAACCTCGGTCCTATTATTACTGATTACCCTATTTTTTACATTCCTTACGTTCTATTCCGCCTACTTCAATAAAGTGACGGACTGTGGTTGTTTTGGCGCTGCGATAAAACTCACCCCATGGACTTCTTTCGGAAAAGACATATTCCTGCTGGTACTCATCCTGATACTTGTCTTTTACAGGAAAAAGATTAAACCTCTCCCAACCGGAATTATCGTGGTTCTATCAACCATTGCCTCTCTCGGGATTGCTGTATATGCACTGCGTCATTTACCTATTATGGATCTCTTACCATATCGCGTAGGTGCCAACATACCAGCTCAAATGAAACCATCTGAACCGCTCCGTTATCAGTATATTTTTGAGAAAAATGGAGAAATATCAAAATTTGAGCAGTACCCTTCTGACACTACTTTGGTATTTAAAGAAATGATCGTATTAAACGAGGATGCCAAACCCAAAATAACAGATTATAAGGTATGGAATGATACTGGCGATTTCACCGAGGAGACATTTAAAGGCAAAAAACTTTTCCTCATCATTAAAAATTTCTCTGACATTAACACGGCTGCTCTGCCTGCTATCAGCAAGTTAGTTACTCGGGTAAAATCCAATGGAATTGAACCCATCGTTCTTACTTCGGGTGATAGTGGAGAAATTGAAAAATTCCTTCGAGAACATCAATTGACCATACCCTTCTACTTTGTAGACGCTACCGTACTTAAAACGATTTCACGCTCCAACCCTGGTTTATGGCTCTTGAAAGATGGTACCGTGAAAGGCAAATGGCACTACAATGACACGCCTGAAGCCAATGAAATTTTAGATTTAGTAAAATAAATGTAGTAATCCCAAGAGGGAATTTAAGAGCGTAATGAAGAATATCATATTAGTCGGCATGATGTCCTCTGGGAAAACAACCCTAGGAAAAAAGCTTGCCAGACAGCTAGGTTACCAATTTATTGATTTGGATAAAGAGATAGAACAGGATCAGGGCATGGATATACCTGCTATATTTTCTAAAAAAGGTGAAGCTTATTTTAGAGATATAGAAAGTCGGATTCTTAAACAAATTATTCCCAACAGTGGGCTTGTTGTAGCCTCTGGCGGTGGCGCACCATGTTTTTTTGACAACATGGATTTTATCAAGAGTGCTGGAGTCAGTATCTTTCTCGATGTTCCTGCTACGGAATTAGCAAAGCGTATAAGCCAACATGCCAAGGACGATCGTCCTATACTTTCAGGGGTACTTTCACTAGAATCGGAACTAGCCAAGCGGATAGAAGACCGAAGACCATTTTATGCCCAGGCCGATATTACCATTACCGGCGCTACGGATGTCATGCAACTATTGGACTCCATTTCGACAAGGTTATAAATAAACGAAGCCGGTGTATTAGCACCGGCTTCGTTTATTTATAACCATTATATTTTTAAAAAAATGTTCCTACGGTTAAAACCATGTTCACTGTCTTATTGGTTAACTCTACCGAAGAATAATCAGCAGCATTATTCAAGAAATAAGGTGTATATGCTGATTTAGACGTTTTAAATGTTCCTGAAATATCAGCAAAAAAACGCTCATTTCTTACGCCCACTCCGGCCGAAAAAAGCAACTTACTTCTATCAATCGCACTTCTATCTATATAGGGATCTGAAATATAGGCAGCTCCTAAACGGCCACGAAACACACCCACTCTATACTCTCCTCCAACTCTCAAATTAACGGTATTTCTATATGAGTCCTTGATTTCCCGTATGGTCTCATCTTTAAATGCTCGGTTACCAGCGTCACTCAAATAACTCGTATTGACTTTCATACCTCCATAGCCAATGTACTCCACTGTACCGGTAATAAATCCACTTTGATTAATGAAATAAGTTGCGCCAAATGAGCCTTTAAATGGACTGCTCATCCGGTAAACAAACTCATTCGCAGCAAGTGGCACATAGCTAAATTGCGGGGTAATTAATGTTCCATCTGGACCTACCACCTTTCCATCAACAAAACTAGCGCCAATTCCTTGTGAAAATGTTTCTTTTAAAGAACTCCAAGTGGGAGTAGTAAGTACACCTCCAAATTGAAGCAATGGGTTTACTTTATAAATAACACCTAGGGATAAATTAACACCATTACCTGAAACCGTGAGTCGCTCATCATGATCGGCCGCAATAATGTCAGGACTATTCACATAATGATCTGTAAAAACCCTATCATAGTCGTATTTGATTCTATTGAACCCAAGAGATCCGCCGATATAAAACTTATTATCATAGTTCCCTGCATAGGAAAGGGTCCATTGAGTGTTAGCACCTGTGCCCGTATATGAACCCACCTGCTCTAAAACACTATTATTATCCAGAGGGGTATAGGGAGGCCCACTCTGACTGGTTGGGTTGATAAGATACATGTTATAGTACGCCGATGGCAACGAGTAAGCGATAGGCCCCGAGGAACCTGACCCCGAATCAAAATCTGCATCTATCTGATCGAGAGTTGTTCCATTACGGTTTGCATCCTCCACAATCTTATTTACATAGGCACTTCTGTTATTCAACCCGGTAAAGTGATACGCTTCTTTGAAAGACTGTTGCCTAGAATAGGATATCCCAAAAGAAGACCGTTCCCATTTTCGCTCAAAGCTTGGCTGGCTGGTAAAAATAGCTGACGCTTGTGCTATATTGAAATTAGCCTTATTGGTCGTGTTATTATCCCCGATGTATGTTGTCTTATTATTAACCGAGGTAACAGCCGGGCTTATCGATATCTCAGAACGATTATAGAACCCCAAGCCAGCCGGGTTGCCAAAAATAGAACTAGCATCTCCACCAATAGAAGCATGGTTCCCACCTAATCCTTGAAAGCGAGCTGTTCCAAACTGATTGCCTTCAGAATATCTGAATGCATCCCCTGCGTACTGTGCGAATGCTGGCATACCTAAAAATAAACCGAATATTAACCCAGTATAGGTTATTGAACGTGTTATGGTCATTTACAATATAGCGTTTTTATTACTGCAATTTAAACGAAAACCCTGCAAAATTATGACATTTTACAGGGTTTAATTAACTCTAATCACCAAGAGCTACCTCATCTTGGTCCTCTTGACGAAGATCTTGAAGCCCCACCGCCTCCTCCACCTCCAGAAGGAGCGCTATAACTTCTTGACGGCGCACTATATGATGGTGTAGGTGCATTATAAGTTCTAGATGGAGCACTGTACGATTCACGACTTGGCGAATTGTAAGTACGCGAAGGCGTATTATACGATTCACGAGTTGGTGCATTGTAAGTTCTCGATGGCGTGCTGTAATTAGACTGGCTACGTGTTGGCGCAGAATAACTTGGTGCACTACTTCTTGTTGCACGTGGCGAACTGTAACCATCTGTATTATATCGACCCGACGAATAGCCATCCCCTGTTGAGCGTGGACGAGAGTAGTATACATTTCCTCCCTCCGATGTGCCACGAGAATAGGTTCTTCCATTAGACTCAACTCCAGTTCTTCCCGTAGAAACCCCACGTTCAGCCGAACGTGATGCTGATCTTGGGGCACTATAAGTTCCACCGGCATCAGCACTTCGTCTTGCCGACCGATCAACATTTGATCCCG
>CALGRQ010000451.1 GCA_937880795.1 uncultured Dyadobacter sp.
CAAGGAGTCCGAATGGATGGAAAAGGTTGGAACAAATTCACAATTTTTTGAAAATTTATTTCGTTATATCCTTCTTGCCCTCAAGGCTAGTCTCCTTTCCTTGTCAAGTTTAATTTACTACTTAAGGTTTTTAGTTATACCGTTATATAAGCAAATTCTATGCCAGAATTCGCTTTAAATTTCGACATAAAGGTGTCGTAATCCTATGTTTTGTTATTAAACGGTGACTAACTGATTGATTGGCTATACTTTATATTATGGCCGTTTTTCTGAAAAATTTTCTAAAAAATGCCAATTAAATATTTCCCGTGGAGTAACACAAAAATCCATGGGGATATCAAAGGGGTCAATGTCCTCAATTCGGGGAATTGGATCAAAAAATGATACCCCAATTTTCAATGTACCTGCTTCACATTGAGCTAAGAATCGGTCGTAATAACCTCCGCCGTATCCAACTCTGTAACCCTTTTCGTCGAATGCTAGAAGAGGAATTAATACAACCTCAATAGCAGTAACATCTGCCTGTTCGGTAGAAGCCGGGTCTGGTTCCGGGATAAGCCATCGGTTGAGTACCATTCGGGTATGAGGTAATATATAATAATGCTCCATGTGCCGGGTGCCTGGTGTTACGCGGGGAGCAATGATTTTTACGTCTTCAAATGTTGTGCGAATGGCTTCGACTATTTTCCAGGTATCAATTTCATTTTTATTGGTTTGGGGTAGAAACGTATGTATCGTCGAAAACCGTAGTGTTTTGAGGAGCGACAGTAGCCGATCTAAAATTTGTTGATTAAATTGTTGTTGATCCATCTTCGACAGAACATTTCTTTTGTGAAGATATAGATTGCGTAAAGAAGCTTTTTGAGACATAGAATGTCTTATTTTGATCCAGTAGGCAATATTAAAAACTAAATCAATAATATGGGGATAAATGAGGGGAATCTACACCTGAGGAAGAGTATTTATATCCTTAATGATTAGGAATGGCACACCGAGCCCGGTGCTGTCCAAGTCTCTAAAACCTGATAACCAACATTGTTTTACCTTTCTTCGCCTTTTTGGTTGTTTGTTTGTACTTTCACGGTTGCATTTAAATCTTTAAACTATAGTATAGCAATAAGACATGAGCAAAATTAAAGTTGCAAACCCCGTCGTAGAGCTTGACGGAGACGAGATGACCCGTATCATCTGGAAGTTTATCAAAGAAAAACTTATTTTACCATACCTAGACGTAGATATTAAATATTACGATTTAGGTGTTGAATACCGTGATGAAACCAACGATCAGGTAACGATCGATGCAGCCAACGCCATCAAAGAATACGGTGTAGGTATCAAATGTGCTACCATTACACCTGATGAAGACCGCGTAACTGAGTTCAACCTGAAACAAATGTGGAAGTCTCCGAACGGAACAATCCGTAACATTTTGGATGGTACTGTATTCCGTGAGCCAATCGTAATGAACAATGTTCCTCGTTTGGTAACTAACTGGTCTGCTCCAATTATTGTTGGTCGTCACGCTTTTGGTGATCAGTATAAAGCAACAGATTTCGTTGTACCTGGAAAAGGAAAACTTACCATCAAGTTTGAAGGTGATGATGGACAAGTAATTGAGCACGAAGTGTATCAATTCAAAGGTGCTGGTGTTGCTATGGGTATGTACAACATCGATGAATCTATCCGTGGATTTGCTCGCTCTTGCTTCAATGTAGCTTTGGGTAAAGGATGGCCTTTGTACCTTTCTACAAAAAATACCATTTTGAAGAAATATGACGGTCGTTTCAAAGACATTTTCCAAGAAGTTTACGATACAGAGTATGCTGGAAAAGTTCATTACGAGCACCGTTTGATCGATGACATGGTTGCTTCTGCCCTTAAGTGGGAAGGTAACTTTGTATGGGCTTGTAAAAACTATGATGGTGACGTACAATCTGATACAGTAGCACAAGGGTTTGGATCTTTGGGTCTGATGACGTCAGTATTGGTAACACCAGATGGCAAAACCATGGAAGCTGAGGCTGCACACGGAACAGTAACACGTCACTACCGTGAGCACCAAAAAGGACGTCCAACATCTACAAACCCAATCGCGTCTATTTTTGCTTGGACACGTGGATTGGAGTTCCGTGGGAAATTGGATGGTAACCAAGAACTGATCAACTTCTGCCAGACTTTGGAAAAAGTTTGTATAGAAACTGTTGAAGGTGGTGCCATGACTAAGGATTTGGCAGTATGTATCCATGGCAACAAAGTGAACCATGGTGAGCATTACTTGTATACAGAGGAGTTCCTAGAGGCGATCAATACAAACCTTCAGGCTGCTTTGGCATAATCTTAATAAGATTGAAAGCCGTCAATTCTTTTGAGAATTGACGGCTTTTTTATATCTAACCATATCATTTTTGACGCAAAACCGTTAAAATAAGCGTAGATATGTTTAAGTTAGGCTATCATTACTAATTTTCACTTCACACAACACTCGTTAAAACCGGCGCATTCTTGTTTAAATTTCTCCTTTGTATCGTTGCTTGCATATTTTCTGTGGATGTTCTGCATGCTCAGAAAAACCCTATTTCAAAGGATTCAGATAGGGTGGTAAAGCCAATTCAAGTGGATTCGGTAGAGGATAAGTACAGCAATGAATTAGACGCGATTGACGTGCTCAAGAATATCCTTGGAAGGAAGAGTAAAACCAAGGATCATCAAAAGCCGCCTAAGATATTGTTTTCTTTTGTTCCCGCGGTAGGTTATACACTTTCTACTGGTGTAGTAGGCTTAGCTAGTGCTAATGCGGCATTTTACTTAAGTGATAAATCAGGCACCAATATATCTACCATCAATACAAGTTTTAATTATTCGCAGTACAAGCAGATCACTGTTCCCTTTCAGGCCAATATCTGGACGAAAAACAATGGATTCAATTTTGTGGTAGACTGGCGGTATTTTAAATACCCTCAGGATACTTACGGTCTTGGTGGGCATAGCAGGGAGGATGAAGCAAATAAACTGAGCTACTCGCACATCAGATTACACCAAATGGCGTTGAAAAAGGTGGCGGGTGCATTTTATGCAGGTGCCGGATATATGCTGGATAAGCGCTGGAATATTGACCAGGAAGGTAGTAATAAAGATGTTACCGCTTATGGTCTTGGAAAAAAATCGGTTTCATCAGGTTTGTTGGCAACAGTATTATATGATGACCGGACAAATTCGATCAATCCGGAGACAGGAAACTACGCCAGTGTGCGATACAGGGTTAATCGTAAAGTAATTGGAAGCGATTCGAATTGGGAATCGCTTATGATTGATTTGCGGAAGTATATCAATTTTCCGGCCGGAAGTAGAAACACGCTGGCTTTCTGGAATTATAACTGGCTGACATTAGGTGGAAAACCGCCCTACCTGGATTTGCCTAGTACGAGCTGGGATCCCACCAATAATACAGGTAGAGGATATATACAGGGAAGGTTTCGCAGTCCGCAGATG
>CALGRQ010000452.1 GCA_937880795.1 uncultured Dyadobacter sp.
GACCAAGGCATCCAGATCATTAAATACATTTCCTGAAACATTTACGGTCGCAACGAGGCTCAGGTAATAATCTTCAACTTCTCCGTTTTGAATTGTAAAATCCGGAGTCATAGATGCCTTAGTCCAGGTAGCCAAAACCCGACCAGCAGGATTTTCAGTTTGCCCACCCACGAGCAGACGCATTCCTCGGGCACCGGTAATGCCGTTGGGGAATGTAATAGGAATTGTAGAGGATCCCACATTGGCAGAGATTGTTGTAAAACCTCCCATAAATATATCGGTAGCACCTGTAAAATGGCCGTCATCGTCAACATCTATCCATATACCATATTGAGCA
Organism: uncultured Dyadobacter sp.; assembly: GCA_937880795.1. Lineage (GTDB taxonomy): Bacteria > Bacteroidota > Bacteroidia > Cytophagales > Spirosomataceae > Dyadobacter. Next base: position 338 of record CALGRQ010000452.1, read on the forward strand.
CCAGTTTGAGTGCCGGCCACTTCAAGGTTGAAACTTTTCGTAGATCCTCCAGGAACCACCCATGGAGAGGCTAAAGTGCCAGCGCCTGTCACGCCCGACAGCGTTAATCCGTCTGCTTCATCGGTGGTAGTCGTGGCGCATTCTGCGTCAGCTCTTTCTGGAGTGGTGTATGTGCCAGCCCAAACCCCGGTTAGTCCCGTTGAAAAAATAGATGCCGCAGCGTTATCCCATTTGGCCGGATCCAGGTTGCCCCAGTCGTACGGGTATATTGTAAGTATATCTTCGGTGGAAGTACAGGCCAAAGGATTCGTGAATTTTACTACAATTGGTGTGGCACCTGTAACGCTCAATAATCCAGTTGTTGGGTCAATTGTCGCAGGGCCTGATACTATACTCCACGTTCCTCCTTTAGGAGAAGCTGTTAGCTGATAAGAGTTTCCTGTACAAGTTTTTTGATTAAAGGGATCTATCTTTGCAGTTGCTGTGGGATCTATGCCGCAAAATTTAAGGGATATTACATTTGCCCCAATTTCATAATAGCCGCGGTAAACTCCTGGCCACGCAGGACTCGAACCATCGCCGTAACTTCCATTGGTATCATGGCCGGCATAGGCATATTTATCTTGACATTTCAATAAGCTGATTGACGTATGTCCACCTGTTTCTACTGCAAAAACCTCCGGGAAGGCAGGGCCTGTTACGGGGCCTCCGTTAACTTTTAGATAATGGTCTTTTGTAGGATTTGTTGCTGTTCCAGAAGCACCGTCGGAGGTTCCGGTTATACCTAACATATCTCTGGCATTATCTCCCCACGACCACAATTCTCCAGTTGTGGTAATTGCATTAATAACCGCACTACCCAAATCATGCTCATTGGGACTGATCCAGACCACATTGGTAAGTGGTACACCAGAAGATCTTTTAACCTGCCCCCAACTAGTTAAATTAGCCAGAGTTGATACGTCAGGATCTCCCACTTGCCTACTGGTATTACTTCCAAGTGTATACAAATTACCATTGGCCATCAGTGCTACATATGTGGGATAGCCTGAAGAGTTATTCATGATACCGATCATCTTAATTGTCCCAGAACCTGGTTGAGACATTTCTGTGGCATAATTCAATGAAATTAATGCCATAGCCTGTCCGCGGTGAATTCTCATTTGAATTACATTGGTTAGGAAATCATTTGCGGCGCTAGACTTTTTAACTTGTGACCAGGTGACTGTACTGCTACCGCCGTCACCTCTGTTTTGGGATATGCTTGTTAACACGAATGCTCTGCCATCACAAGTTACGATGCACAAATTTGAATTACTGGCCTGCATCATTTTGACATCAGCAGGAGTTACGCCGGTTGGTAAGCCATCAGCTTTCCCATTAACTGAAATCTTACTAAATGCACCTGTATTGGTAATAGAACTTGAAATTACCTCACCTGGTGTGCCCCATGCGTACACTCCATCCGTAGCCAGCAAGATGTGCTGTACGCTGTTGGTCCCATTAGAGCCGGCAGTGTATTTTAAGGGGGTGCCTGTCAATCCTGAAAATGTGGTGCTATTTATTTCTGTTGGCACCAATAAATTACCAACATTATAATCAGCAAGCGCTCCTGAATACGTAGGATCAGTATGTGCACCCCAAACAAAAAATTTCCCATCGGCCCTTCGATAGCCGGTAGCATGGTAAGAACTAACAATGTTATCATACTCGAGTGTAGTCGGATTTGAGGAGTAAATAAAAGCATTGCTATAATCTGAAGAGGAACAGCCCACAGGTGCAGGCAAGCATTCCTGTGCGAGAGTGGCAGTGCTTACCACAATGGGTAATAGTCCAGCCGCAACTCTTCGTAAGGCACAATTTAATAGTGTATTGATTGAAGTCATAATGGTGTATGTTAGTATGTAGAATATTATAGTTAAATTTATAGGTATAATTGTACTTAAGTTAATTTAATGTCAATTTTTAATCAAAATAATTAAACAAGTTTTTTTGACTAAATGAGACTTGAAATTGATGGATAAGTTTCGGTATTTATGGATATTTTTTTATCACATAAATTTTAAGCGTATAAGGAATTATCTAGCTAAGTGAGGATATTGTAATTCAGAAGCATCCATTTAAAAATATTGTTGGTGTAATTATTTATTTTCTAAATGTTGTCGGAGATAACATGGAAAGGCCATCCGCTTTATGGAATGGAATAGTTGTCGTGGCAGATTCCACTAAATGAATGGATATTATAATGTCTGAGGTTTCCTTCTGGACTAGACTACCCAAATCCAGTAGCTTTTGAAGACCCGTGTTCCCTAAAAGCTGGATGAGATTTAAATTGCAATTATTCAATTCACCAAAAAAAGAGTAGGTAGAAATTGAACTGTGTCAGAAGTATCAAAAAATACCTTGAATAGTGGTTCGCTGTAATTATTCTCAACTTAATTAGCTACTCATCTGCTCCAAGTCCTTCTTCAAAACGAGTATTCTACAACATACCCTTTAACGATTCAGACGAGGGTTGAAATTGGGCTTTACCCCGATGGGTAAGGGGAAGGTTCATGATCTATTCCAATTTTTTAATGAATCAATAGCCCTTTGCGCTTCTGTTTTAGTTTATCTATATAAATTAACAAGGAACGATTCCATATGAGAAGACAGCGTTGGGTGTTATTCATACATCTGAATTTGATTTTACTGATAACCAAAGGTTTCGGCCAAGAGCACGTGAAGGTTCAGTATGAAGAAAATAAATACGCGGGCTGGCCTGCGAATTCAGGGATGTGGAGCTGGGAGAATGAAATTTTAGTAGGTTATACGTATTCCAACCATCGCAAGATAGAAGGGGATGGGCATGCCTATGATCGAGAGGTAAGCATGGCTAAATTTTCTAGAAGTTTGGATGGAGGCCGTACCTGGAAAATGGAGGATGCCTATGTGCACGGAATTACGGAAGGTACCTGGGAGCATCATTTGGGTGAAAAATCAATATCTGGCAGGAAATTGACAAAAAGAATTGATTTTCAGAACGTTAATTTTGCTATGAATTTTCGGATGCGGCATGAAACAGCAGGAGGAACGTCCTTCTATTATACCTACGATAGGGGAAGGCATTGGGAGGGGCCATTTGAGTTGCAGGTTAATTTCTCCGGACCCAAATCCGTTGGTATCGTTTCTCGAACAGACTACATAGTGGATGGGAAACATTCTATGACAGCTCTGATTACCGTTGCTTTTGACAATGGAGCGCGCAACTGGAGACAAGTAGCCTGCGTTCGTACCGATGACGGAGGTATTAGTTGGAAACAGCTATCATGGATTGGTCCTGAGGGAGTTAATTCGATCATGCCGTCAACCATTCGCTTGTCTAAAAATAAACTTTTGACGATAATCAGGAGGACAAAACCGGCGGCAATGGTAAGCTACTTATCTGAGGATAATGGAAGTACATGGAGACAATTGAAAGATCCGGTTCAGGTAGATGCCAATGGACATCCGCCTGCGTTGGTACAATTGGCATCAGGTAAACTTTGCCTGGTATATGGAATTCGGGAGGCCGCTACCATGGATTCCGGTATTGGTATGTATGTTACTTATAGTTCAGATCAGGGAATAACCTGGTCAACTCCGGATCTACTTCGGGGGAAAGATGGAGCGCGTTGGGACATTGGGTATCCCAAAGCCATTGTGAGACCAGATGGGAAGGTGGTTGCCACTTACTATTACAATCAGGCAAGTAGCGGAGATCCTTTTCGATATATCGCTGCGACGTTGTTTGATCCAGAAACTTCCAAGAAATAGAGTTTAATTAATTTTGGAAGGTAGTTACTAGATTGTGGGACGAAGATGTAGTGAATATTAGAAAGTGTACACACTTTCTAATATTGCAAAGGAAGTTATAATTCCTGAATCCTAATGCTACGAAACCACATTTTCTCCTTGGCATTGTGGCTTTGCAAGGCAATTTTACCTTTGTGGTGCGGTGTCGCATACGGCCAGTCCTTAAACTTGCTTTCCTGAACCTGTTTCAGCCAATTGGCATCTCCGTAGGTATAATCTGCTACGAGTTTGTTGTTCAGATAATGTTTAACATTTGAACCCTTAACAACTATACGTCCTTTATTCCAGGTGCCGGCAGGTTTGAAGGCTGTTTTGTCCAGTGGTGCGTTCATGTCATAATTGGCTCCGCTTTTTTGAGATTCTTTCAGCCCAATTTGTTCTCCCTGAGCATTTTTGACGATGTATCCTGTATCGTCAATGATTTGATATTCAGGCGCAGAGTGAACAGTTCTTTTGATTTCTTGTTTTTCAATGACCTTGTAGAGCACACCGCTGTTGCTGCCCGCAGGAATTTTAAATTCAAACCGTAGGTCGAAATCTCCGTACTCCTTGTCGGTGGTAAGATCTCCTCCACTTCCGTCAGTGGTGAGCATACCGTCTTCGATCATCCATCCCACCACTTTGTCCTGGTTGTAACTATGCCATCCAGTCAGTGTTTTACCATCGAAAAGGCTCTCCCATTTTTTTTGGATCGGTTTAACAAAATCGGAGGTGAAACCAAATGTCACTAGAATTAGAAACGCAGCAATAGCTTTTGTGATAGAGGTATTTATATTTTTTTTCATCGGTTTAGGATCAGTTTCTCAAATATACCGTATAGTTGGCATTTTTTAAGAACCAACCTGCTTATTACGTATTGAAATAATGCTATAAGACCTTATTTTATTATAAGAACATAGAATCGTTTCCATGAGATGCGCTATTTTTACGGAACATATAACCAAAGATTCAAGGATGGAAAACAACCAGTTTGCTGAAAAATACTATCATGGTTCAAAGGCCGATTTGGCCATAGGCGATCTCATTCAACCCGGTTTTGGTTCAAATTATGGTCAGCGAAAAAAGGCCAAATACATTTACCTTACAGCAACATTGGATGCTGCAACCTGGGGTGCCGAATTGGCATGGGGCGATGGACGGGAAAGGATCTATATCGTGGAGCCAACAGGCTCTATTGAAGACGATCCCAACCTGACCGATAAGAAATTTCCCGGCAATCCTACCAAATCGTATCGCTCGTTGTATGCACTCAAAATTGTGGGGGAGGTTACGACCTGGAAAGGTCATACACCTGAGCAACTTGCAACTATGAGGAACCATTTGGACCTATTGAAACAACAGGGAATTGAGGCCATAGAAGATTAGTTTATAAGTTGGGTGTTGTTGTAGTTAAATAGTTGTAATGGAGTATTTTAAAGTAGTATATGGATTTAGAGTTAAGAGCGTATCGTATTGTTGATAAAGATCGTCTGGTTGAAATTTTACAACAGAATGTACCGGCCTATTTTGACGAAAGTGAAGTGGCTGATTTTATCCATTATCTCGATCAGGAAATTGAACAATACTTTGTCGCAGAACTGGACGGTGTTATTGTAGGTTCGGGTGGGATCAATTTTGATGAAGGTGGAAGAATCGGTGTAATTAGCTGGGATGTCATTCAACCCGAATTTCAGGGAAAGGGAATCGGCAGTAGTTTGCTGAAATTTCGGCTTGATATACTGAAATCTATAAAATCAGTTGAAAAAATTATTGTCAGAACCTCACAATTAACCTTCGCGTTTTACGAGAAAAATGGCTTTGTTTTGTTGGAAATAAAGAAAGATTATTGGGCCCAAGGTTTTGACCTGTATAAAATGATTTATGCGGGTTAGCCGCTATATGTTTGTTTCCGGAAAAATTGTTTATTCGCACAAAAAATCCCTTCAGATCATAGCGTTTAAACTACAAAACATTGGACCACACTTTAGATTTTAAAAAGTTTCATCAGCAGGTTAAGCCGGCTGGTGTTTTAATTGCCATCGGTATCGTTTTTGGTGATATCGGTACTTCTCCGCTCTACACACTCAATGCACTTTTTCATGCGGGAGAGCAGGTATCGGAAGCCAAAGCGCTGGGTATTCTCAGTTGCATTATCTGGACCATGACACTCCAGACCACGTTGAAATATATACTCATTACCCTTCAGGCCGATAATCATGGAGAAGGCGGTATTTTCTCTTTGTATACCCTCATTAGAAGGTATTTCGGGAAATGGCTCATCGTACCGGCCGTATTGGGTGGAGCGTTTCTAATTGCAGACGGTATCATTACACCTCCTATATCGGCGTCTTCGGCGATTGAAGGTTTGCAAAAGTTTGATCCTGAACTCAATACGGTTCCTATTGTCATTGCAATCATTATTGGCTTATTTCTCATTCAACAGCTGGGTACGCAACAGATAGGCAAGTTTTTCGGGCCGGTTATGCTCATTTGGTTTACATTCATTGGCGTAATTGGGATGATGGCGCTGCAATCGAATTGGAGTGTTTTAAAAGCAATTAATCCTGCTTACGCGTACAATTTACTGGTCAATTACCCCTCGGGTTTCTGGCTTTTGGGTGGGATTTTCCTTTGTACTACGGGCGCCGAAGCCTTGTATAGCGATATGGGCCATGTGGGCAGAAACAATATCCGCGTAAGTTGGCTATACGTAAAAGCTTGTTTGGTATTGAGTTATGCCGGTCAAACGGCCTGGTTAATTTCTGCCGGTGAAGCCAATACGATCAGCCCTTTTTACAATATCATACCGCAAAGCATCTATATACCGTCTGTGATATTGGCCTCAATGGCTACCGTTATAGCGAGTCAGGCTTTAATTTCTGGCTGTTTTACACTGGTGAACGAAGCCATTCGTCTGGGCGTTTGGCCACGAAATAAAGTAATTTTTCCGGGGACGATGCGGGGGCAAATGTATATACCATTCTTCAACTGGTTCCTAATGGTAGCCTGTATTTTGATGGTGCTCCATTTCCGGGAATCGAAAAATATGGAGGCTGCGTTTGGTCTGTCCGTTACTTTAACGATGCTCATCACTACCTTTTTAATGGCACTTTATTTACGCGTGAGACGAATAGGATGGCATTGGATCATTTTGATTACAACGGTTTTCTTAGCGGTAGAGATTTCTTTCTTAACAGCCAATCTTCAAAAATTACACGAAGGTGGCTGGATTATGTTGGTTGTTGGAGCGTTGTTAGCCGGAACGATGATGACCTGGCAGCAAGGCAGAAAAATGCAGGGGAAATTGATTCGAATGGCAGAAGTTACACCAATCGTTAGTCAAAAACTCGCTGATCTTTCTACTAACTATGCCATTCGTAGCTATGCAACCAATTTGATATACCTCACATCCAGTGAAAAGCCTGATTGGGTGGAGGAGCGCTCCCTTAATTCGATCTTCAACAGTCCGGCCAAGCGTGCCGATGTTTATTGGTTTATTCATGTAAAAGTGACGGATGAGCCGTATACGCTGCAATATGAAGCTCATACTTTGTCCAAAAATGATGCCTATTTTGTAACCATTCATGTAGGATTCAGGGTGGAACCGAAAGTGGATTTGTTTTTTAGGCGAATTGCCGATGAACTGCTGCGGACGGGTGAATTGGAATA
>CALGRQ010000453.1 GCA_937880795.1 uncultured Dyadobacter sp.
GGAGAACTCACCGAAGCACAGTTTAGAAAACTGCTGGAAGAATAAAATTCAAATAAAAATCCCTTCGAAAAATCGAAGGGATTTTTATTTATTCCTAATTGTTAGCTAACAACGTTGTGAACTGATCGAACAAATATCTGGAATCGTGAGGTCCAGGCGATGCTTCCGGGTGATATTGAACCGAGAATGCTGGATAATCCTTACGTCTTATCCCTTCAATCGTTTTATCGTTAAGATTGACATGGGTAATCTCCACATCAGGATGCTTTTCAATTTCATCGGGCTTAACGGCAAATCCATGATTTTGTGAAGTAACCTCGCAAAAACCTGTGATCAGGTTCTTTACCGGGTGATTTAACCCACGATGTCCATGGTGCATCTTATAGGTACCTATACCACTAGATAAAGCCAGCAGCTGGTGTCCTAGGCATATACCGAACAATGGCTTGCCGGTTAACACCATTTGATTTACATTGTCTACCGCGTAAGTCATTGAAGATGGATCACCAGGACCATTAGAAATAAAGAATCCATCAGGTTGCCATTCCATAACCTCTGCAAAAGGTGTCTTAGCGGGGAACACCTTACAATAGCAACCACGAGTTGTTAAATTTGTAAGGATACTTTTCTTAATACCATAATCCATCACGGCAACCTTCCATTGGCTCGTGGCTTCATCACCTACAAAATAAGGTTCCTTAGTTGTTACCTGAGACGACAATTCCAATCCATCCATAGAAGGCAATTTTTTCAATTCCTTCATCAGTTCCACTTCGTCAAGAATTACAGAAGAGATGATGGCGTTCATGACACCTTTTTCTCTCACATGACGCACAAGATGCCGTGTATCCACATTACTAATACCAACAATGTTTGCACGCTCGAAATACTCTTGCAGAGAAAAGTCAGCCGTATGTCTCGAATAAATATTGGAGAAAGTATTACATACCATCCCTTTAATCTTTACCGATGCAGATTCCTCCTCGTCTTCCAACTGAACCCCGTAATTCCCAATGTGAGAAGTAGTATTAACTATGATCTGCCCATAATATGAAGGATCCGTATAAATCTCCTGATACCCCGTCATACCGGTATTGAAACATATCTCTCCTCCGGTAGTACCGTCTATCCCCAAAGCCAATCCTCTGTATGCTGTTCCATCTTCCAGCAATAATAGAGCCTCCTTTTTCTGATTCATATTTGGTTAAAATCTTTTTACTAATATAGTCTTGAAATAATTGGGCTGCTATAAAGGTGTCTCAGCCGTCTCAAAAAGCACTTTTCTATAAACTGGTGCAAAATTAATGAATATTGCTCAAAAAAAGGGGTTAAACGAAAACGTTTAACCCCTTTTAATATATCAATTCATTACAAACATATTATTCAGCGCTCTCACGTCCTCCTAAAAGTTCATCTTGTAATGTTTTCAATTCATCCCACTTACCATCAGCAGCCAATTGAGCCTGAGCTGGCCAAGTTGCTGGGTTATGAACATTGTATTGAGAACCTGCCGCTTCCAAAATTTCTTTGATAGCCTCAGGAGTTGTAGCTGCTAACTGAGCAAATGTAGCAATGCCACCATTGATTAGAAGATCCGCAATTTTAGGACCTACACCTTCAATGATTTTCAAATCATCACCTTCTGCAACAACTGTTGCGTCAGATTTAGCTTTTGCTGGTGCAGCAGTTTCACCACCTTCTTTTTTACCACCTCGACGGCTACGACGAGTTTTCGCAGGCTTATCAGCAGTTGCAAGAAGTAATGCATCATTGAAGTCTACTAGTTCGATCAATGCTACTTCAGCAGCATCCCCTAGACGATTTCCTAACTTAATGATACGAGTGTATCCACCTGGACGATTAGCAATCTTATCAGAAACAACTCCGAAAAGCTCTTTTGTAGATTCTTTATCGTTCAGATAAGAAAAAACGATACGTCTGTTGTGAGTAGAATCTTCTTTAGCGCGAGTAAGCAAAGGCTCAACGTACTTTCTAAGTTCTTTTGCTTTTGCTAAAGTAGTTTCGATTCTTTTGTGAATAATCAATGAAGAAGCCATGTTAGACAACATTGCTTTACGGTGAGAAGCCGTTCTTCCTAAATGATTATCTTTTTTTCCGTGTCTCATTTTTGTTTTGTTTAGTTGCTTCGAGCTGCGTCAAACGCGCTACAGAATACATACTTATTATGGAATACTTAAATTACTCTTCGTCCAAACGATATTTGGCAACATCCATTCCAAATGTCAGTTGTTTATCAGCTACAAGCTGTTCCAACTCGGTAAGAGACTTTTTACCAAAATTACGGAATTTCATCATATCCGAAATTTCAAGTCTTACTAAATCACCCAATGATTTAACATCTGCAGATTTAAGACAGTTGTATGCACGAACTGATAGATCAAGCTCAGAAAGAGACGTTTTGAGTAATTTTCTCATACGCAACATTTCCTCATCAACCTGATTATCCTCTTCTGCCTTCTGTTTCTCAAACGTCATTGTCTGATCAGAGAAAAGCATAAAGTGCTGTATCAAAATATTCGCTGCACCTTTCAATGCATCTTCTGGGTGAATAGACCCATCAGTTTGAATATCGATCAACAAGCGTTCGTAATCCGTACGCTGCTCAACACGAGTGTTTTCAACGCTATATTTAACGTTTTTAATTGGGGTATAGATAGAATCCACTGCGATATATCCAAAAGGCAATTCATTGGCTCTTGGTTCGTCAGCAGGAACATATCCTCTACCTTTATCCAAAAGAAGTTCCATTTCGAACTCTTTTTGATCGTCAATATGGCATATAACCTGATCCGGATTAAGCACTTCAAATGCACTTGTAAACTTGCCAATGTCACCAGCAGTAATCACTGAAACATTTTTAAGATTAACAACGATTCTGCTTTCGTTTAAATCCGTAACCTTTTTAAAGCGAACCGTTTTCAGGTTCAAAATTATTTCTGTAACATCCTCAACAATACCTTCCATTGAGGAAAATTCGTGAAGCACACCTGGTAACTTCACACTCGTGATGGCATAACCTTCCAAAGAAGAAAGAAGTATTCTACGTAACGCATTACCAATTGTTACGCCGTACCCTTTCTCTAAAGGCTTAAACTCAAACAACCCGTGGAAGTCGTCTGCTTTTTCCATGACGACCTTATCAGGCATTTGGAAAGCTAATATTGACATAGTCCTTTCTCCTTTTATAGTAGTAAATGATAGTTGATCACGCTACCGTTACCTTTGCGATCGCAAAATGCCGTTTCCGGCTAAAAGCACGCCCCGTTTAACCAGGACGTGCTAATAAAAATCAAGTATTATTATTTAGAATACAATTCAACGATAAGCTGCTCGTTGATGTTTTCTGGTATAGATTCGCGGTCTGGGAAAGTAACAAACTTTCCTGACAATTGCTGAGCATCCCACTCCAACCAGCTAAAGCCTTTTGCGCTATGACCCGCCAAGCTGTCTGAAACCGCTTCAAGAGATTTAGATTTCTCACGAACAGTAACAACTTGTCCAGGACGCAATGAATAAGAAGGAATGTTAACGATTTCACCATCCACAAGAATATGCTTGTGAGATACCAACTGACGCGCAGCACGTCTTGTTGGAGCGATACCCAGACGGTATACTGTGTTATCCAGACGAGCTTCGCAATACTTAAGTAAGTTCTCTCCGGTAATTCCATCTTTAACAGATGCTTTCTCGAATAGGTTGCGGAACTGTCTTTCAAGAATACCATAAATAAATTTCACCTTCTGCTTTTCCATCAACTGTAAAGCATATTCCGATTTCTTAGAACGGCGTCCTTTTCCATGTACTCCCGGAGGATAATTCTTTTTAGCAAGCGCTTTGCTCGGACCCATAATAGGTTCTCCGTAACGTCTTGCAATCTTTGATTTGGGACCTGTGTAACGTGCCATTAAATACTAATATTATTATAAAAAAATTGGATAAACCATTCTGTAACCCCAGTGTCCAAATTACGAATGGGCAATATACTAACTAAACTCTCCGACGCTTTGGAGGGCGGCATCCATTGTGTGGAAGCGGAGTGATATCACGAATCGTAGTAACTTCGATTCCTGCGTTTTGAATGGTACGGATAGCAGACTCACGGCCTGAACCTGGACCTTTAACAAAAACTTCTGCCTTACGCATTCCTAGATCAAATGCAACCTGAGCTGCGCTTTGTGCTGCGGTTTGAGCGGCATACGGAGTGTTTTTCTTAGATCCACGGAATCCCATTTTACCGGCCGATCCCCAAGAAATTACTTGTCCGTTGTTATTTGTAATAGAGATAATGATGTTGTTGAAAGAAGCTTTGATGTGTACTTGACCCACCGCCTCAACAACTACAACTCTCTTTTTAGCTTTATCTTTTCTTTTATTTTGTGCCATTGCTTCTGGAATAAGTTATGGGTATAAACCCATTTCCCATTAATTATTTAGTAGCCTTTTTCTTGTTCGCGATTGTTTTGCGTTTACCCTTACGAGTACGAGAGTTATTCTTCGTTCTTTGTCCACGCAATGGCAATCCCTTACGATGACGAAGACCACGATAACAAGCAATGTCCATAAGACGTTTGATGCTCAATTGCACCTCTGACTTTAAAGCGCCTTCTACTTTATATTCTCCTGCGATAACCGCACGAACCGCACCAGACTCTTCATCATTCCAGTCAATCACCTTTTTATTGATGTCAACTCCTGCTTTTTCTAGAATTTTTTTCGCTGAACTGCGTCCAATTCCGAAGATGTAAGTTAGTGAAATCTCGCCTCTTTTACGGTCGGGAATATCAACTCCTGAAATACGTGCCATATGATTAACCTTGTCTTTGTTTATACCGTGGGTTTTTCTTATTAATTACATAGATCTTCCCCTTGCGGCGTATAACCTTGCAGTCTTCACTGCGTTTCTTAACTGATGCTTTGACTTTCATCTTAGTTGTTACTTATTACGTTAATATTTAGGTGGTCTTCTCCTACTATTTATACCGGTACGTAATTCTTGCTTTTGATAAGTCGTAAGGAGACATTTCCAACTTAACACGGTCACCCGGTAATATCTTAATATAGTGCATTCTCATTTTCCCAGAAATGTGGGCAATGACCTCGTGCTTATTTTCCAATACCACTCGAAACATTGCATTTGAGAGCGCTTCTAAAATCACTCCGTCTTGTTCTATTGATGCTTGCTTTGCCATTCTTAGCTTTAATTACTAAACCTCCACCATAAGACTGGTATTGGCAGTCACTTTTTCAATATAGTCGAACGTTGTCAAAATTTCTGCTTTACCTTTTCGAACCACTACTGTATGTTCAAAATGTGCTGAATACTTTCGATCACTTGTCCGTATTGTCCACCCATCGCGCTCCTGCATAACAGATTTGGTTCCTAGGTTTATCATCGGCTCAATGGCTATTACCATCCCCTCCTTTAATTTTACCCCTTTACCTCTCTTACCATAATTAGGAACCTCCGGGCTCTCATGAAGATCTTTACCGACTCCATGGCCGACAAGCTCTCGTACTACTGTATATCCTCGTTCTTCTACAAAGTTTTGGATAGCGAAACTTAAATCTCCCATTCTTAGCCCATCTACTGCCTGCTCTATTCCTTTATACAGCGACCTTTTCGTGGCTACAAGAAGATCCATCACTTCTTTTGATACTTCACCGATTGGGTAGGTATAAGCGCTGTCGCTATGAAAACCATTCAACTTCACGCCGCAATCTATCGATACAATATCTCCTTCTTTAAGAATGTAGTTGCTCGGAAAACCGTGTACCACAACTTCATTGACAGATACACAGAGCGACGCTGGAAACTTATTATAACCTTTAAACGAGGGTATACCTCCATTGTCTCTAATAAATTCTTCAGCTATCGCATCTAACTTATTGGTTGCAACACCTGGTTTAATCCATTGCGCCACTTCCGCATGTGCTTTTCCCAACACCTGGGCACTTAACTTAATGAGGTTTATTTCATCCTCGGTCTTTAGATAAATCATTCCTTATGATCAGATAGCAACACTCTCTGTTCTACCTTTTACGCGTCCCGATTTCATCAAACCTTCGTATCTGCGCATTAACAAATGGCTTTCAACTTGCTGTAACGTATCTAACACAACCCCAACCATAATGAGTAGAGAAGTACCCCCAAAGAAGTGAGCAAAGTCGCTTGAAATACCTAGCAAACTAGCAAATGCCGGCAAAATTGCTACAAGCGCCAACATAAGCGCGCCTGGGAAAGTGATACGATCCAAAATGGAACTAATATATTCTGAAGTTTGCTGACCTGGCTTGATACCCGGTATAAAACCACCACCTCTTTTCATATCATCAGCAATTTGCTGTGGATTCACAGAAATTGCAGTGTAGAAGAAAGTAAAGACGATAATTAAAAATGCAAACAACAAATTATACTGCCATGTTGTATAATTCGCAAAAATAGTTGCTACATTACTAGCAAAATCGCTCTTTTCAGCGAAATACGATGCTCCTAGTGAAGGAATAAACATCAACGCCTGAGCAAAGATAATTGGCATAACACCAGCAGCATTTAACTTTAAAGGTAAATACTGACGCTGTCCACCCATCACCCGGTTACCTACCACTTGCTTAGCATATTGTATAGGTATCCTTCTTACTGCTTGGGTAAGCATTACAGCTCCCATGATCACAAAATACAATGCTACAATTTCAAGCACAAACAATAATATAGATCCGCTACCACGCGATACGAATTCTTTATAGATCGCACCAGGGAAACGAGATACAATACCAATCATAATGAGCATTGAAATACCATTTCCAATCCCTTTATCCGTAATGCGTTCACCTAACCACATACAGAACATTGTTCCAGCAGTAAGTACGAAAACCGAAGAAATTGAAAACATAGCTCTTGGAACCAACAAAGCCTCATCTGGTACAGTAGTATTCAGATAGGCTGTTCCTTGAACCAAAGTAACTATAATCGTAAGTACTCTTGTAATCTGATTTAATTTCTTACGACCAGACTCCCCTTCCTTCTGCATCTTTTGAAAATACGGCAAAGCCATCGTCAAAAGCTGAATTGCGATCGATGCAGAAATATAAGGCATGATCCCTAATGCAAAAATGGAAGCTTTACTAAAAGCTCCCCCTAAAAATGTATCCAACAAGCCCAAAAGGCCTTGTGTGGATACATTCATTTGATCAGGCTCAACTCCTGGCAAAGCTACATAAGACCCTAAACGGAATATTGTTATAAACAAAAGAGTGTTGAGAATACGTGTTCTCAACTCCTCTATTGAAAATATATGCTTTATCGTCTCAAAAAATCGTTTCATGTTATGGGCTTACAATAGCTATCCGATAGTAAACATTAAATGTCCTAACCGAACAACAAAAGTTATAACTTAACTGCTTTACCTCCAGCTTTCTCTATCGATTCAATAGCCGATGAAGAAAACCCATGCGCCTGAACCTCTACTGAAGCCGAGATAGCTCCACGGTTAAGGATTTTAACAAGATCTTTCTTTGAACAAAGTCCGTTCTCGCGAATCAAATCCAATGTAATAACAGATGCACTGGTTTTTTCCGCTAGTGCCTGGATAGCATCCAAGTTAAGCGCTTTGTATTCTACGCGATTGATGTTGTTAAACCCAAATTTAGGCAAACGTCTTTGAAGCGGCATCTGGCCCCCTTCAAAACCAGCCTTACGGCTGTATCCTGAACGAGATTGAGCTCCTTTATGTCCACGTGCAGAAGTTCCTCCTTTACCGGATCCCTGACCACGTCCAACTCGCTTTCCGACTTTAACGGAGCCAGCAGCCGGTTTTAATGAACTAAGATTCATACTATCGTATATATTAAATTTCTTCAACTTTGACCAAATGGCTTACCTTACGGATCATACCCGCAATAGCTTCGCTATTTTCTTTCTCAACCGATCTGTTCAGCTTGCCAAGACCTAACGCTTTAATCGTTAGTTTTTGCTTTTCCGGACGATCAATTGTACTCTTAACTTGTGTAATACGTACTTTTGACATGATTACTATCAGATAGAGGACTTTCCCGAAGGATTATCCGTTAAAAACTTTATCCAGTTTAACACCACGCTGGAACGCAACCTGATGTGGAGCTCTCATTTTTAAAAGCGCATCGATTGTCGCTTTGATTACGTTGTGAGGATTTGAAGATCCTTTAGACTTAGCCAAAACGTCTTTGATACCAGCACTTTCCAAAACAGCACGCATTGGTCCACCAGCAAGAACACCTGTACCAGGTGCAGCAGGCTTAATCAAAACGAAACCACCGCTGAACTTACCTTCCATTTCGTGAGGAACAGTATGCTTCAACATAGGAACCTGAATCAGGTTTTTCTTTGCGTCATCAATTCCTTTTGCAATGGCATCAGTTACTTCATTGGCTTTACCAAGTCCGTGACCTACTACTCCATTTCCGTCACCTACTACTACGATGGCAGAAAAGCTGAAACGACGACCACCCTTTACTACTTTTGCAACCCGATTAATCGCTACAACGCGTTCTTTCAGATCCGATTCGTTAACCTTAGAAGGTTTTGTATTTGTAGACATAGTCTTTGTTATTCTTAGAATTTCAGGCCACCCTCACGAGCTCCTTCGGCCAATGCTTTAACTTTACCGTGGTACAAATACCCGTTACGGTCAAAAACAACCGCCAGAATACCTGCTTCCTGTGCCTTTTCAGCTATTTTTTTACCAACTTGAGTAGCAGTCTCGATGTTTGTATTTTCTTTTCTGCCTCCCAGGTCTACGGACGATGCACTCACTAGAGTAACACCTTTAATATCGTCTATAATCTGAGCATAAATACTAGTGTTTGAACGGAAAACCGATAACCTCGGACGCTCAGCACTACCTTTCACTTTCTTACGAATGTGGTATTTAAGTCGTTGTCTTCTATCTACTTTTGCGGTAGCCATTTTTAATCTTATCTAACTGTTTATAACATTATCCTGTGGCTACGCACTACTTTTTAGAAGCAGACTTACCAGCTTTACGACGAACGATTTCGCCAACAAAACGGATACCTTTACCTTTGTAAGGCTCTACTTTACGTAATGACTTAATCTTAGCAGCAACAGAACCGATCAATTCTTTATCAATTCCTTCCAAAATTACTTTTGGATTCTGACCTTTCTCAGAAGTCGTCGTCAATTTAATCTCAGCAGGAATCGCCATGAAAATATTGTGAGAGTATCCAAGTTGCAACTCTAACACATTGTTAGCAGCTGACGCCTTGTAACCTACCCCAATAATTTCTAACTCCTTCTTATAACCAGCATCAACACCAACGACCATATTATTGATCAATGAACGGTATAATCCGTGTAATGCTTTGTGACGCTTCTGTTCAGTTGGGCGCTTCACTTTCAACTCACTCCCTTCAACCTCGACTGTAATGTCGCTATCTACCGCTTGAGTAAGTGTTCCTTTCGGTCCTTTTACCGATACTACATTGTCATCTGCTACTGAAACAGAGACACCAGCTGGTAAAACAATTATTTTATTTCCTATACGTGACATTTCCTGAATAACTTTAAAATATTAATACACGAAACATAACACTTCTCCACCCACATTCAGCGTCTTAGCTTCTTTATCTGTCATAACCCCTTTCGAAGTTGAGATAATTACTGTTCCTAATCCACCCAAAACACGCGGAAGCGTTGATGAACCTGAATATTTACGTAGTCCAGGCTTACTAACTCTCTCCAATTTTACAATTGCAGATTGCTTTGTCACAGGATTGTATTTCAAGGCTATCTTGATTGTTCCCTGAGGCCCGATTTCGTCAAATTTATAACTCTGAATGTACCCTTTATCAAAAAGTACTTTGGTTATTTCTTTCTTTATGTTGGACGCAGGTATCTCTACGACTCTATGCTTCGCCTTAATTGCGTTTCTGAGTCTGGTTAGATAATCTGCTATTGGATCCGTTAACATCTTTTATGCCTGGTTTTGTACACCCCTTTTAAACGGGAGTGCAAAGTTAAGTAATTGAAATCAGAATTGAAAGTATTCTTACCAACTTGATTTAGTAACGCCCGGAATTTTACCATCTGAGGCCATATCCCGGAACAATACTCTTGAAATTCCGAATTTCCGCATATATCCACGAGGTCTTCCTGTTATTTTGCAACGATTGTGCAGACGTACAGGTGAAGAGTTACGAGGTAATTTGTCTAGACCAACCCAATCCTCAGCAGCTTTTAATGATTTACGCTTTTCAGCATAACGAGCTACTAATGCTTGTCTTTTTCTTTCCCGTGCTTTTACTGATTCTTTTGCCATTGTCGGTAAATATCTTACTCTTAAGAATTATCCTTGTTTGTTCGCTTTTGTGAAAGGCATTCCGAGTGCTTTCAACAATTCATAACTTTCTTCGTCAGAATTAGTTGAAGTTACAAACGTAATATCCATACCTGTAATTTTGTTTACCTTTTCGATACTAATTTCAGGGAAGATAATTTGCTCTTTTACACCGAAAGTGTAATTTCCGCGTCCGTCAAAACCTTTGTCACTGATACCGTGGAAGTCACGTACACGTGGCATTGCAATTGAAGTAAGACGGTCTAAGAATTCAAACATACGATCTCCACGAAGCGTAACCTTCGCGCCAATCGGCATGTTTTCACGTAGCTTAAAGTTAGAAACAGCTTTCTTAGAAACAGTAGCAACCGCTTTCTGTCCGGTAATTAAACCAAGCTCTTCTACACCTACATCAACCAATTTCTTGTCAGCAACAGCTGCACCAATCCCTTTGTTGATAACAATCTTAGTCAATCGCGGAACTTGCATAATTGACTTAAACTGAAACTTTTCTTTCAGTTGCGAAACGATTTCGCTTTCGTACTTTGCTTTTAATCTTGGCTGTGCCATTTGTTTTAAATAGTTATTATGGATTGCCGACCCATCTGCTTATTTATAGTCGTTCTACTGTTAAAAAACTCGTAACCTTATAAAAGGTTACCAGTTTTTTTAGAGTAACGTTGTAATTTTCCTTTGTCATCTGCTTTGCGACCGGTACGGGTTGGCTGCCCGCTTTTAGGATCTACAACCATTAGGTTACTAATGTGAATAGTTCCTTCCAGTTTTTCAATGCTTCCCTGAGGATTCTGTGCATTAGGCTTAACATGCTTAGTGATCATGTTAACACCTTCCACAGTAGCTCTTGATTTTTCTACAAGCACTTTTTTAATCACGCCTGTTTCACCTTTTGCGTTACCAGAAATCACCTTAACAGTGTCTCCTTTACGAATGTGTAATTTTGCAGGTGCTTTTTTATTTTTACTTTCCATTTGAGGTATTCTCTTATCGGTTCAAAGAAATACTTTACTCCTGATTTTTTACAACACTTCAGGTGCCAGTGATACGATCTTCATAAATTGCTTTTCACGCAATTCCCTTGCAACAGGTCCGAAGATACGAGATCCGCGTGGTTCATCATTGTTGTTCAATAAAACCGCAGCGTTATCTTCAAAACGAATGTATGTACCATCTTTGCGACGTACTTCCTTCTTAGTCCGTACTACAACGGCTTTTGAAACCGTTCCCTTTTTCATATTGCTCGAAGAAAGAGCAGATTTTACTGTTACGACGATCTTATCGCCTACTGAGGCATAGCGTTTGCCAGTTCCGCCAAGTACTCTAATTACGAGTACTTCCTTCGCTCCACTGTTGTCTGCTACCGACAGTCTTGATTCTTGCTGTACCATTTGTTACTTAGCTTTTTCAAGGATTTCTACTAATCTCCAACGCTTGTTTTTACTAAGCGGACGAGTTTCCATTACACGGATGGTATCTCCAATACCAACTTGGTTTGTTTCGTCATGCACCATCAATTTGGTAGTTTTAGACATAAACTTACCATATTTCTCGTGCTTAACTTTACGTTCCACAGTGATCACACAGGATTTCTCCATTTTGTTGCTCACTACTTTACCAATTCTTTCTTTACGTAAATTTCTTTCTGTTGCCTCCATAATTTCTAAGCTGATTTACTGTTGGTTGTTTTTAGCCGACAGCTCTGTTAAAAGTTTAGCTACTTCCTTACGTGAGGCGCGAATACGCAAAGGGTTCTCAATTGGAGAAATAGCGTGAGCAAATTTCAACCGTAGTAAGCGCTCTCTCTCTTGGGCGATCTGCTCTTTAAGCTGATCCTGCGACAGATCCTTTATTTCTTTACTAGTCATTGCTTTTAATAATTAGCGTTCTTAATACTTTCGGGGTTAGTCCTATTCCTGATAATCCCGACGTACCACGAACTTGGTTTTAATTGGCAACTTTTGTGCAGCCAAACGCAATGCTTCGTTTGCTGTTTCCAGCGCAACTCCTGTTGCTTCGAAGATGATTGTTCCCGGCTTAACTGGTGCTACCCAATACTCAGGAGCTCCTTTTCCCTTACCCATACGAACCTCTGCAGGTTTTTTGGTAATAGGCTTATCTGGAAAAACACGAATCCAAACCTGGCCTTCACGTTTCATTGCACGTGTTACTGAAATACGGGCTGCTTCAATTTGACGTGCAGTCAGCCAGCCTGGTTCTAATGCTTTAATTGCAAAAGATCCGAAAGCGATTTCATGTCCACGAGTAGCCAGACCGTTGTATGAACCCTTTCCCTTTTGTTGCTTGCGAAATTTTGTTCTTTTCGGCTGTAACATGATTCTAATCTATTTGAACCGATTGTTAAGATCGGAAAATGTCGAATTACTTCTTCTTATTTTTATTTCTCTTGCGACGATCTGCTTCGCTACCACCGGCACCTTCGCCACGTGGAGCTCCGTCACGAGCACCTCTTCTGTCACGTCCGCCACGGTCGTTACCACCACGGTCGTTACCACCAGCGCTTCTATCGGCTCTGTCAGAAGCAGCAGTTGCTGCACTTGGAGTCAAATCACGCTTGCCATAAAGCTCACCTTTAAAGATCCAAACTTTAATACCTATTTTACCATAGATCGTTTGTGCCTCAGAGATTGCATAATCAATATCCGCTCTCAAGGTATGCAAAGGAATACGTCCTTCTTTATACTCTTCTGTACGAGCCATCTCAGCACCGCCTAAACGACCAGCAAGACGAATTTTGATTCCTTGTGTTCCTACACGCATAGCAGAAGCGATAGACTGCTTCATTGCACGACGGTAAGAGATACGTGCTTGCAATTGTTGTGCAATTGCCTCACCAACTAGCTTAGCATCTATTTCAGGGCGTTTGATCTCGTAGATGTTGATCTGTACATCTTTCCCTGTAATTTTCTTAAGCTCTTCTTTGATTTTATCAACCTCGCTACCACCTTTACCAATTACAATACCTGGACGAGCCGTGTGTATTGTAAGGGTGATACGCTTCAAAGTACGCTCGATAACTACTTTAGATATCGATCCCTTTGGGATACGAGCTTTGATGTAGTTACGAATTTTTTCGTCTTCAACAAGTTTGTCAGAAAAGTCCTTTCCTCCGTACCAACTTGACTCCCATCCTCTAACAATTCCCAGTCTTAGACCTATAGGATTAACCTTTTGTCCCATTCGATATAGATCGTTTATTCGGTGATTACTGTTTGTTTATCTGCGCTTGCGGTAGAAGCCGCAGCGTCGTCTATCACGATTGTGATGTGGTTCGAACGCTTACGTATTCTGTGTGCTCTTCCTTGCGGTGCAGGGCGCAAACGCTTCAACATACGTCCACCGTCGATAAATACGGTTTTTACAATAAGATCAGCGTCTTCAAGCTTTTCATCTTCGTTCAGTTGTTGCCAGTTAGCAACTGCAGAAAGCAATACTTTATGCAATACTGGTGAAGCTGCTTGTGGTTGAAACTTTAAAAGCGCCAACGCTTTGCTGACCTTTTGTCCGCGAATCATGTCGGCTACTAATCTCATCTTGCGAGGAGAAGTAGGCACATTTCTTAATATAGCTCTTGCTTCCATGTTCTTTCAGATATAGGCTCGTTTCAGTATAAGTGAAACCAGCTATCGTCGACTAATTATTTTCTACCTTTATCTTTTTTTGCAGTGTGACCACGGAAGTTACGCGTTGGCGAAAATTCTCCCAATTTGTGACCTACCATGTTCTCTGTTACGTAAACAGGGATAAACTTATTCCCGTTGTGAACCGCAAATGTGTGCCCGATAAAATCAGGCGATATCATTGAACGGCGAGACCAGGTTTTGATTACTGACTTACGAGCAGCGCTGTTCATAACAGTCACTTTATTCTCAAGACGAAAGTCGATATATGGTCCTTTTTTTAATGAGCGTGCCATGTTATTTTCTTATTTTTTACGACGGCTGATAATCAATTTCTCAGAATGCTTGTTGCGATCACGAGTTTTAAGTCCTTTAGAGAACTGTCCATTTCTTGACCGAGGCTGTCCACCGGACGAGCGACCTTCACCACCACCCATTGGGTGATCGACTGGGTTCATTGCCACACCACGAACGCGTGGACGACGACC
>CALGRQ010000454.1 GCA_937880795.1 uncultured Dyadobacter sp.
CAGATAGACATTGCTAAGTCTATTGAAATTCAAGACAAATTGTGGGACAACCCTACCTTGGGGGTTGAAGTCAGTGCGTACAACCCTTCACGTGGTTTTTTTGATGTTGGAAAGAATGGACAAAAAGCCATTACGATTCAGCAAATGATCACGCGTGCAGGCAAGCGGAATAAGCAGGTAGCCTTAGATGTAGAATCCAGCCGTAAAAGCGAATATCAATTCTATAATCTGATCAGAACCCTTAAATTCGACCTGCGTCAGCTATTTTTTGAAACGTATTTCCTGGAAAGGACGATTAAGTTATTGGATGGGCAAATTAATACGCTCAATACCACCGTAACCGCATTCGACAAAGAATACACCAGAAGCAATATATCTTTAAAAGAAGTGGTTCGCTTAAAGGCCCTTCTTTTCCAGCTTACCAACGATCGGGCCAATATTCTGTTTGAACTATCCGACAATCAAAAGAACCTGCGTACCTATCTGAATATAGAAACAC
Organism: uncultured Dyadobacter sp.; assembly: GCA_937880795.1. Lineage (GTDB taxonomy): Bacteria > Bacteroidota > Bacteroidia > Cytophagales > Spirosomataceae > Dyadobacter. The sequence continues at coordinate 500 of CALGRQ010000454.1, forward strand.
CCATCGCTGCCGTCGTGGATAGCTCAGATACCAAAAGATATCATATAGACCAATACAACCTTGACGTACTTCGTGACAAAGCTATACAAAGCCGATCCGATTTAAAGGTAGCACAGTCGTCTTCAAAACAAGCAGAGTTAAACTACACTTTACAAAAAGCCCTGGCCGTACCCAATATACAACTAGGTGCCATTTACGACCAAGCCAGTAATTACAACAATAATTATTTTGGGATATCGGCAACCATGGACCTGCCCTTCTTCAACCGCAACCAGGGAAACATAAAAGCTGCCAAAAGCAATATCAGTTACTTTAAAACCGCCGAAATGGCCAAAGAAAACAGCATTGGTAATGAGGTGGATGCCGCTTTCCAAAAAGTAATGGTAGCCGAACATGCTTTCCAAAGTGTAGAAACCCGTTTCTCCGATCAATTTGAACTTCTCAACAAAGGGATTTACGACAACTTTCAAAAACGAAACATTACCCTACTAGAATTTATTGATTTCATCGAAACCTATAATGAAAGTATTCGCGAATTCAACCGCTTGCAAGCTGACAGAATTAAAGTTTATGAAGAGCTCAATTTCGTCGTGGGCGAAGAACTTTTCAACTAAATCATCCTTAACGACATTCATTTACATCACAATATGAAAAAATCACTTTCTATCATCATACTAGCAGGCATCGCAATCTGGAGTATATCTTGTAACAAAAAAAAGGAGATTCAGGAAGAAGCAAAAGCCTTTATGTTATCCGATACCATGATGAGCAGGATAACTCTAGACACTGTAAAAACAGAGACGGTTAGAAACGAACTCACATTGGTGGGGAAGGTTGTACCGGACGAAAATCAGGTCATTAAAATATTCCCGCTTGTGGGTGGAAATGTCGAGAATGTTAATGTTGAGCTTGGAGACAACGTAAAGAAAGGTCAGGAATTGGCTACGATACGATCTGGAGAGGTGGCAGATTTTGAGCGCCAGATGATTCAGGCACAGTCCGATTTGTTGATCGCACAAAAGAACCTCACTTCCACCGAAGACCTTTACGAAAGTAAACTGGTACCTGAACGCGACGCAATTACAGCGCGTCAGATGGTGGATAAAGCCCAGGCGGAGTTAAATCGCGTAAAAGAGATTTTCTCTATATATGGCATCGGCAAGTCTACCAAGTATACCATCAAATCGCCCATTACAGGTTTTGTCATCGCCAAAAACGTGAACCGAGGTATGCAACTTCGTTCCGACAATTCTGAAAGCCTATTTACTGTGGGCCAAATAGCTGATGTATGGGTGTTAGCCAACGTCAATGAGAGTGATATCCCCAAAGTTCAATTGGGAATGGCTGCCGATGTAAAAACGATTTCCTTCCCTGATCAAATTTTCAAGGGGAAGGTAGATAAAATATATAATGTACTTGACCCTGAAACGAAAACCATGAAAATCAGGATTCAATTACAGAATTCGGCCTTGAAGCTAAAACCGGAAATGCATGCAACGGTATACCTCAATTTTGAAGAAGGAAGCCAAATGCAGGCAATCCCATCCCAGTCTGTCATTTTTGACCGAAGTAAAAACTGGGTAATGGTCTTTCATGGTCGTTCCAAAATCGAAACCAGAGCGGTGGAAATATACCGTTCACTCGCTAACCGCACGTATATCCGCAGTGGTTTAAAAGAGGGAGATGTCATTATTTCTAAAAATCAGTTATTGGTTTACGATGCCCTTAATGACTAAAAGAGGCATTATATAGCATAAACACTGCCATCTGATAGGATTGGCTTGATAGAACCATACGCTATCGGTAATCATTCATTCAATTTATCTCCATATAGATGAATAAATTCATTCGGGGAATTGTAGGTTTTTCACTTAAAAACCGCTTTTTCATATTTTTTATGACAGGCCTGCTCATTACAGCAGGGATTTTTAGCTACCGTGATACTCCTTTGGAGGCATTCCCGGATGTTACCAATACTCAAATCATCATTGTAACCCAGTGGAACGGGCGCAGCGCTGAGGAGATAGAGCGATTCGTTACAGTACCTATTGAGGTGGCAATGAATTCTGTTCAGCAAAAAACCAACGTTCGGAGTACAACTATGTTTGGGCTCAGCATTATTAAAATCATTTTTGATGATGGTGTGGAAGATTTTTTTGCCCGCCAACAAGTTAATAATCAGCTCAGGAATATATCACTTCCCGAAGGGGTTGAACCCGATGTACAGCCACCTTATGGACCGACGGGAGAAATTTTTAGATATACTCTAAAAAGTAAAGATCGGGATAGCCGGGAATTGCTGACACTTCAAAGCTGGGTTATTGACCGACAACTTCGAAGTATTCCGGGTGTTGCGGATGTAGTCGCGTTTGGCGGTCGGGAGAAAATCTACGAAGTGCAGGTTAACCCAACCAATTTGGTCAAATATAATATTACTCCCCTAGAAGTTTATCAAGCTGTTGCCAAAAGTAACATTAACGTGGGTGGTGATGTCATTGAAAAAAACGGGCAAGCTTACGTTGTCCGCGGAATTGGACTGCTCACTTCTATCCCGGATATAGAAAACATCATTGTAGAATATATAAAGGAAAATCCGGTGCTGGTTCGGGACGTCGCTGTGGTAAAGGAATCGGACATGCCTCGTGTGGGTCAGGTAGGACTGGATGAAAATGATGATGTGGTAGAAGGTATCGTAGTACAACGTAAAGGCGAGAATCCAAGCGCAGTACTGGCACTCATCAAAGAGAAGGTAGAAGAATTGAATACCAAAATATTACCTCCCGATGTAAAAATGGTAACGTTCTATGACCGTGACAACCTGATTGAATTTTGTGCGCATACCGTGAAACACAATCTGATCGAAGGTATCGTACTGGTTACGGTTATCGTCTTCCTTTTTATGGCCGATTGGCGTACAACCATTATCGTTTCCATTATTATCCCATTAGCCCTCCTCTTTGCTTTTATGTGCTTAAAACTAAAAGGCATGTCGGCCAACCTGCTATCGATGGGGGCGATAGACTTCGGGATCATCATTGATGGTGCGGTGGTCATGGTTGAAGGGATTTTTGTGGCCCTCGATCATTTAGCCCACAAAAATGGAATGCAGCGTTTCAATAGGCTCTCTAAACTAGGCTTAATTAAAAAAACAGGAGGAGAATTGGGTAAAGCCATCTTTTTCTCCAAGCTAATCATCATCACCGCCCTCATTCCTATATTCAGTTTCCAAAAAGTAGAGGGTAAAATGTTTACCCCGCTGGCCTATACACTTGGTTTTGCCTTGTTGGGAGCCTTACTATATACCCTCACCCTTGTTCCCGTATTGTGCTCATTTCTTTTAAACAAGAACGTTCGGGAAAAAAGTAACCCATTGGTCCGTTTTTTCGACAATACAGTTACGAAAGGTTTCAGCTGGTGCTATGCACACAAAAAGATAAGTATGATAGCCGCTTCTGTCTTCCTGGGTTTGAGTCTTTTTTCTGCGACCCTACTGGGTACCGAATTCTTGCCTACTCTCAATGAAGGCGCCTTATGGGTAGAAGCAAAGATGCCGATGAGTAGTTCACTCAATGAGACTATTAAAATGGTATCGGTTCTGCGCGCCAAGCTCAATGAATTTCCAGAGGTAAATGGTGTATTGTCGCAAACCGGGCGTTCCAATGACGGCACCGACCCTTCGGGCTTCTATTATGTTCAGATGCAAGTAAATCTGAAACCAAAAGATGAATGGACCCGAAAAATAACCCAGGATCAGCTCATTGAGGAAATGGATCAAAAACTAAAACAATTTCAAGGTATCAATTATAATTACTCTCAACCCATCATCGATAATGTGGCGGAGGCCGTGGCCGGCATGAATGCCAGCAACGCTGTTAAAATATATGGTGATGACCTCGAAACGCTTAATACGAAAGCCAATGAAGTACTGGAAGCAATTAAAGACGTACCCGGGATTAAGGATGTAGGTATATTGAGAAACATTGGCCAGCCCGAGGTAAGTGTTATTTTACACGATCATAAAATGGCCCAATACGGGGTGAGTACGGCCGATGTCCAGGCAGTTATAGAAATGGCAATCGGTGGAAAAACGGCGTCTATACTGTACGAAGGTGAAAGGAAATTTGATATTAGGCTACGGTATGAAGAGCAATACCGACAAAGCGTTGACGACATTCAGCAATTGATGGTGCCAACTCTTACAGGCGGTAAAATTCCTTTGAAGGAAATTTCGACAATAAAAACAATTACCGGACCTGCGTTTGTATACCGCGACAACAATAAACGATTTATCGGTGTTAAATTTTCAGTTCGGGAACGAGATTTGGGTAGTACCATTGCTGACGCCCAAAATCGCGTAAAACCGCTACTTAAAACACTACCCAAGGGTTATACAATTAATTGGTCTGGCGAATTTGAAAATCAGGTACGCGCCACGGCAAGGCTGGGACAAGTGGTGCCAATCAGTTTGATTGCAATTTTCATTTTGCTCTTTATCATGTTCAGTAATGCAAAGGATGCAGGACTTGTCTTAATAAACGTGCCCTTTGCACTCGTGGGTGGCATATTGGCGCTTCATGTCACAAACATGAACTTTGGTATATCGGCCGGCGTAGGTTTTATTGCACTCTTTGGTTTATGCGTTCAAAACGGCGTTATCCTGATCTCGGTATTTAATCAAAACCTTTCAAATAGAATGCCATTAGATGAAGCCATTCGAGAAGGGGTAAAATCACGAATTAGGCCCGTAATCATGACGGCCATGATGGCTGCAATTGGATTGCTACCAGCCGCAACTTCCACGGGTATAGGCTCCGAAACACAAAAGCCTCTTGCCATAGTTGTGATTGGCGGATTAATTACAGCAACCGTATTAACCCTTCTCATATTCCCGATTATTTATGGATTTTTTAACAGGAAGAAACGTATTATAGCCTAGTTCATGACGGGCGGGGGCGATGTGGTATGCATTCGCCCCTTACCTATTTTGTTGAATATCCTGTAGTGTGATATGAAAGGGAAAGTGAACATAGCTGAATGGCTCGTTCAGTTTATAACCTTCCCGAAGATATTGCTGAGCCTTATCAAAATAAGTATTCCTTTCGCTGTTTCCTATAATCTTTAAAGTCATGGCCAGATAATAATTGGCCATTGGGTGTTGTTCATATAGATGTAAACACTTTCGAAAATAATCCTCTGCCTCTGTATACTCCTTCATGACAAAGGACAACATGCCCCTGTAGAAGAATGAATTGTAATGAATATCATTCGTAGCCTCGCCCCTTTTCTGCTGAGCCAGATCCTTACCAAAATATATTTCAGCCTTAGCATAATCGCCCAACTGCATATAACTCAAACCCGTAAAAAATGCGTAAGAATGATCTTGTATAAACCCATAGGGAGCCATCTTTTCCGCCGCAAGCAAATCGACAATGGCCTTTTCGTAATTTTTTGAATAGAGAAAATGTAAATACCCTCTATATGCGGTCCAACGAGCAGAATCCAAACTTACAGCCTTGTCCAGTTGTTCAAAGGCTCGGTCATAATTTCCATACGCCAAATACGGTTTACTCTTTTCCTGATAGGCTTCTGATATATTAGGACAAATGGATAGCAAGCTATCGAAAGTCATGGAGCGCGCTCCACCTTCAAAGGAATATTGTTGGGCTCTGGCAGAATAAACGGCAAATAAGCTGTCACGTACATGTTGGGAGGAGCATTCGATTCCCTGAGCAAAAGCCTGACTATTGACTAGATAGCAGAATACCACCCAAAGAACATGTTTCCTCATATCTGAACGTCTATCTTACGTTGTTGGGAAAACTGATTGTAAATGTTGTCCCTTCATTAATCACCGACTTTACGTCTATACGGCCATGGTGGGCATGAATGATACTCATCGTAGTGGCTAAACCTATACCCATTCCGGTATTTTTACCAGTGAAATAGGGTTCAAAAATTTTCTCCAAATTCTCTTCCCCGATCCCCGATCCGTTATCCGTAAAAGTGATTTGAAACAAGTCACCAGTACTCCGCGTTCCAATAAGAAGAATTCCTCTATCCTCTTCCATGGCCTCAATTGCATTTGTGATCAAGTTGAGAAAAGCCATTTGCAGCGAAGTTGAATCCAAAGGAAGTGAATAATCTACCTCCGAGTAACTTCGCACAATCCGAATTCTTTTCAATTGGACACGGTCAAAAGCGGTTTCAATAGCCTTATCGAGAACCTGATTTATGGAACTTTCAACCAGTTCAATATCCACCGAATTGGAGGGCATAAGGAGCTGTGTAATCAGATCATTGATACGGGTACAATTTCGCTTGATGATTTGTGTATAGAATTTTTGATCTTCGTCGGTCAACTCCATTTCCAACTGCTCAGCCGAAAGATTGACATTCGTCAACGGATTTCGTACCTCATGCGCAAGCATTCTCACCAAACGTCCTGTTACCGCCATCTTTTCCGAAAACAACCTTTCGCGCTCCGACTGCTTTCTGGTAGTCATATCGTGCAAACGACCTTGAACATATCTGTTTTCTTCGTCTACCTCTACGGAAGCGTAAAACAGGCAATATCTTTTGTCACCTTCCCGGGTAACCAAACGCACTTCAAAATCATGAATATTATGGTCGACAATTTCGGCCCACTGCTGATCAAATCCTGACTCTTCGATCAGATCAAGAATATTGCTGTTTTTCAGTTGTGCCGCAGTATAACCGGTCAGATTGCAGGCTGTCGTATTACAGTCAAGAATTTTACCGTCCAGGTCACTTATAAAAAGAAAGTCGCTGGATTCCTCAAAAACCCTACGGTATCGCCGTTCACTGTGTTTAAGAGCCTTCAATACAGCAGTTCTTTCTAGTCCATATCGAATACTTCTTTCTAGTTTTTCAGAATCTAGTTCACTCTTGATCAAATAGTCGGCAGCACCGAGGCGCAGGGCTTCCACTGCAATTTTGGTATCCCCTTTTCCCGTTAGCAATATAATGGGTTCTTCACACTCAAGGCGTAACGCCTCTTCCAGCAGGTCCATACCCGTATATGCTCCAAGAAGGTAGTCAAACAAGTAAAGATCAAATTTCTTAGACTTAATCAGTTCCAATGCTTCCCTATAGGTCGCACACCAAACGATATTAAATTTCCAGTTAACGAGATCCTGAAAATATTCTCTGGTCAAGAAATAGTCATCCTCGTCATCATCTACGAGAAGTACCGTAATCAGCTTGCTATTCATTCGATAACTTTTAAAACTTCACCAGAAAATAAAGCATGGCCCGAAAACCACAGTTTGTTTTACTGAAGATCTTCGAAACGCTGGATTGCCTTTTCAGATGTCAAATTGTTTCATTTTATTGTAGAGCGTCTTTCTATCGATATTCAATAAACGTGCAGCTTTACTCTTGTTAAAGTTGACATCGCGAAGCACTTGCATAATCATATCGTACTCGGCTTCATTGGCAACAGTCTTTAAACTAGGCTTAGAATCGTCCGTTTCCGCTTCCATACTGGGGGCTACAACCGGTGGCGGAGTCGTCACCACGGGTTGTTCGTCATCCAAATCCTTTAACTTTCGGTAATTGACGATTTCGAACGGCAACGCTTTCTCTTCAATCATTTCTCCGTCAGATA
>CALGRQ010000455.1 GCA_937880795.1 uncultured Dyadobacter sp.
ACTCAAAAAATACATTAATCGAACAGCGCATTTACATCTGAAAGACGTTCGTCCTAATATTTTACAGCGCGTTCATAATGAAAAAATGAGCTTTTTAAATGCTGTGAAGTTGGGGGTCTTTACCGTACCGGGCGATCCCGAAGGCTGTATCGATTACCCCTCACTTTTTGATGTAATACGTACCAGTGATTATGAAGGATGGATTGTTTTAGAAGCTGAGCAGGACCCTGCCAAGGCAAATCCATTGGAGTATGCCATGATTGCCCGAAAATTCTTTAATAAGTTGACTGGAATTTAACAAAAAAGCCCGCCGAAGATTGCACCCGGCGGGCTTTTCTGTTTAAACGGTTTCAGGGGCAAGGCTCTGCCAGAAAATCATCAAGTTGCTTTTTGTAGGCGCCCGAATAAAATGTTGCGCAACTTTTATAGAAATCTTTTACGGCTTCTTTATAGGCTTTGCATTTGGCTTCATTCGTAGGATCGGAAGCCCAGGTTTGACCAATCGTTGTTAATTTTTCAGCGTTATTGGTGCAATTAACTGCGGGATTAGGGGATTTGTCTTTATCTCCACAAGACATAGAAAGGATCACTGCCAGGTATCCAGAACCTCTCAGGATGTTTTTGATGAACTTTTGCATAGTGTTTACTTTTTTCTTGTAAAAGTATCTATGCTAAAACCCTCGCAATAGCGTAAAATTACTTTATTGAGTGAGTGGAAAAGCACGTAACTACCTGGTAATAATTACCTTATTTCATTCAAAAACACTCCCACCCAATCCATTTTCCCACGTTACCATCCTCTACCCACCATCGGTTGAACACTGCATTTCGCAACATTTTCTTACGCGAATACGTATTACCAAATATGTTCGTTTATATTCAAAAAATCATACGCACTTACATTTCTCAACCAACTACCTATGAAGTATTTTAATCGTTACCAAGTGATTTTTTGCCTGTTTACGGCTGTGGGGTTTACGGGATGTAAAGACAAAGCAGTTGACCCGGACAATCAAAATCCAACGTCTACTACGGACAATCCAGCTATCAATGCCTGGGTATATGAAGTCATGGAAGATGCTTATTTCTGGTACAAACAACTTCCTGCTGCCGCTTCTCTCGATGCCAAAATGGATCCGAATGATTATTTTGAAAAGTTGGTATATCAGCGTGAGACCGTCGATCGCTTTTCAATGCTGACCGATGATAAAGATGCTCTGGAAGATAGCTTTAATGGAATCAGCAAAATATTCGGAATCAGTTACTCTATATCCTACATTGATGCAGCCAAAAGCAAGGTTGGTTTGTTTTTAAACTATGTGGTAAAGGGAAGTCCTGCCGAAGCAGCCGGTTTGAAACGAGGAGATATTATCCTGAAAGCCAATAATACGCAACTCACAGAAGACAATTATACAACGCTGCTTTCTTCAAATGAAACCATATCACTTACCTTAGGCACCTATAACGGCACCGTATTTACTCCGGGCAATACGTCCATTTCTGTTAGTAAAGCTGTGGTGGCCGAAGACCCGGTAACATTTGCTACGGTCATTGATAAATCTGCCCAAGGAAAGAAAATCGGATACCTTGTATATACCCAGTTCGTACCAGGAACAGAAACTAGCAAAACCAAATACGATGACGAATTGCGCCAAGTATTTGCAGATTTCAAAAGCAAAGGCGTGAACGAGCTTGTACTTGACCTGCGGTTTAACGGAGGAGGCTATATCAGTTCGGCCAATACACTGGCATCTCTGATCGGCAAAGGAGCTACATCTTCTAAAATATTTTACAAAGAGCAATGGAACGATAAGTACATAGCCTATTGGCAAAAAACCAAGGGTGAAAACTCCCTGAACTACAATTTCCAGAACGAAGCTAACAATATTGGCAATAACCTCAGCCGTGTTTTTGTATTAACCTCAGAGGGGACAGCTTCGGCAAGTGAACTCGTGATCAATGGTTTAAAGCCCTATATGGAAGTCATAACCATTGGAAGCCATACAGCCGGTAAAAATCTCTTTGGCTCCCTACTTGGCGATGATAAAAATCGCTGGAAATGGGGTATATATGTGATGCTGGGGCAAACCGCCAATGTCAATAATGAATCGGATTATGGGACGATCAACGGAATTACGCCCACACACCAGATTGACGACCTGACCGTACCCTACAAACCTTTTGGCGATGACCAAGAAACGCTGTTCCGAAAAGCATTGGATGTAATGGGCGTACCTGCCACTCCTAATGCAAGGGTTTCTGCGACAAAAAAGGTAAATGCAGTGATTCCTGGCACCTATCGTGACAACCTTCAAATTAGCGATATGAGAATGATTAAGAAAGCGCCAGAACGGATGCTCCCATAGGTGAAAGTCTTTTTAATTTCTTTGAAATAGCTGTCCACATGTGGCAGCTATTTCTATTCAGATTGACAATAAACTGTCTGTAAATAGGAATTTCATCTCCTCCCTCCTCATTACTTTTTGAAAATCTATTCCGAAATTTACCTCCTGACAGTTTACCTGGATTCACGGCTGATGTAATCCGGCAAAAAATATATAGTAAATCTCAGCCATTAGGAACACTCAACATGATGAAATCAGGCATTTTAATTTTAATCATAATCACCTGGTTTTCTCTGAGCAATGCAATAGCTCAGTCCAAACAGCATACGTATCGTTTTTTTGACGAATTAACCGTGGCTGCTCCTGAATGTGGACCCGACCTTGATAAGGTGTCCAATTTGAGTTCTTGCTCTACCAATACCCCGGGAGGCATTTTTACAACAGACTTTCTACATGGCGCCATTCGCAAAGTGTATCACAACGAACCCAACTGGGGACTATCATACTCCAATGAAACGAGCCTAATTAAAAGCACTTATACCATTCAAATGTATTTTAAAATTACCGATTGGGGCGTGGAACGTGCTAAAATTTTTGGCTTTTCCAATGGAGGCGCCGACGACGGTTTGTTTCTGACAAAAGATCCAACCAGCAACGAGCGTTGTCTGGAATTTGATAACCAGGGCATCATTGGGGATTGTCCATTTTTCAATAAAAACAACTATTATCTGATCACAATTACAAGAGACGGCACCACCAACGAGCTCTTAATCTATGTAAACAAGAAGCTCTATCTTAAATATAACGACTCAGCATTAAACTACATAGGTAAGCCCAATCGGCCCCTCTATTTTTTCAAATACAACCAAGCCATTACTTGCCATACCATTGAAGTTAATCTAGCCTACCTTTCCCTGAGTAATGAATTTGCAACAACCGACCAAGTTATTCAAAATTTCGATTCCATAGAATACAACATAAACCGCAACAGCGCAGCAGAGTTCTCCATTGATCCTAACCCGAGTTGTGGTAACGAAAGCAACATTACAATTACCTATACCGGAAGCATTTCCCCCAGCGAAACCGACTATACTTTTGATTGGAATTGGGATAACGGAACCGTTGTTTCAGGCTCTGGAAGGGGCCCCTACGTACTCAGATGGAATACCCCTGGTTCCAAAGATGTAACCTTGACCGTTAGCAGAACAGATCCGGGATGTAAAAATCCTTTACCTAATACCAAAACGGCCGTAATTAGTAACCTCGATATGGAGGCCACATTTACCCCTCCTACTTGTACTGACGTAAATGCTATCATCAATGCTACCCCCAAAGATGGCCGAGCGCCGTTTCAATATTCCATAAACGCGATCAATTATCAGTCAAGTGGAACATTCAGAGTTCCTGCCAATACCTATAAAGTTTATGTGAAAGATGCCGATGGTTGCGTGGTGAGCCGTGACGTTACAATTCCCGCCATCGAAACTGTTACAGTCAATACCCTGGACGATCTTACCATCTGTGAGGGAGAATCTATAAGGTTGACTACTACAAGTAATGGAACCACATTTAGTGGGTTGCCCACCCATGACCTTTCCGACATCACCTCAAAAGATCCGGAGGCTTCTCCAACATCAACAACCGAGTATACCGTTACAGCGGACAAAGACGGCTGCAAAGTGGTCGATAAAGTATTGGTGACCGTAGAACCCAAGTTCGCACTTACGATCACTCCCGATACCCAAATCGATTCGGAAGTTCCATTTCAATTAGAAGTTTCCTCCCCGCAACTAGACGCGCTAGGTGGGAGTTATCTCTGGATGCCTCCACTCGGCCTAGACGATCCGCGTTCGGCCAGACCAACCGCTTTCCTCCAATCCAGTCAAACGTATACCGTTCGGGCAACATCACCGGAGGGTTGTGCTTCTGAAGCATCTGTTCGTATTACCGTAACACCGCCCGACTGGCTGGAAATACCCTCTGCCTTTACCCCCAATGGCGATGGTGTGAACGATGCATTGACGGTAATTGCAAAAGGGATTACGAATCTTAACTATTTCAAAATTTACAACCGTTGGGGACAACTGGTGTTCTATACCAACTCGATAACGGCTGGCTGGGACGGACGATATAACGGTGGATCTCCCATTGAAGGCACTTATAATTTTCAGGTGGAGGGCGTTACTACCAAAGGTAAAGTCATTAGAAAGGAAGGAAGCGTAATTCTCTTATTATAAGCGATGCGGTATATCTTCAAATTATGCGTTAAAAACGCCATAAGGCATGATTTTTGATCAGTTAAAACAAAAAAAGTAAACTTTTAATCTCATTTCTCTAACCGAATACCTCTATGGATATTAGTAGCGTTTTTAAAAATAATGAAAAATGGATCGAATCCAAGCTGGCTCTTGACCCTCAATACTTTGATAAATTAGCCAGCGGACAATATCCTGAATTTCTATACATTGGTTGCTCGGATAGTCGGGTAACAGCAGAAGATTTGATGGGTATCCAACCCGGCGAAGCCTTTGTTCACCGCAACATCGCCAATCTGGTCAACAACGTGGATCTCAACGTAATGTCTGTTTTGAACTATGCTGTAAGACATTTGAAGGTCAACCATATTGTGGTTTGTGGGCATTATAACTGTGGAGGGGTTAAAGCCGCTATGCAACCTGCCGATATGGGTATTTTGAACCCCTGGTTGCGGAATATTCGCGACGTATATCGGTTGCACCATGACGAATTGAACGCCATTCAGGATGAAGAAAAAAGGTATGAACGACTTGTTGAACTGAACGTTCAGGAGCAATGTGTGAACCTGATTAAGACTGCGGCCGTTCAGGAAGCGTTTAAAGAGCGCGGACTAAAAGTTCACGGCTGGGTATTCGACATTCATACGGGTAAGCTCATCGATCTGAAAATCGACTTTGATAAGATTTTGAAAAGCATTCGGGAGATATACAACCTGTATCCAGAAGTGGAATAACAACAGGTTTATAAACGACAAAGCTTTATAAACGACAAGAGGGCGTCTCAAATTCAAATTGAGGCGCCCTCTTTGTTTTGTGTTGGCTTTTATGATGTTTTATCTTTTTTATACTTCTATCAAAAGCTCAGAGCGTTATCAGATTGAATTATGCAATAACAGGCCCCTTTAAGCAGCCCTTTTTCTAATATTCTGTGCTATTGCGAGCAATCCCCATTCAGTCTCAACCTTTTGCTTACCACGAAGCATGAACCGACGGAAGCCGTGGTTGTTTTTTATGTTGCCGAAGACAGGTTCTACATCAAAACACCGCTTCTTTCGTTTTTCAATACCTTCTTCACTTTTCAGAAGTTCATCTGCTTGCTTTTTCTGTCGTTCCAGATTCACATTGACTTGGATAACCCTTTCACTTTTCGATTTGTGACAAACACCATTAAGCGGACAACCCTGGCAATTAATAGCCTTATATAGTCTGGCTATCTGTTCAAAACCTGTGACTGTTTTGCGTTTGCTATTACCGATGTAGCGCATCTTCTGACCCATTGGGCAGATATAATGATCTGCTTTTGCGTTGTAAAAAAGCTTATCAGCACTGAATGGATGTTTTTTATTATAGGCACGATTCTGACGTTTATCAAAGAGGCCGTACTTCACATAAGCAGTAATATTTTTCCCTTCCATTAAAGTATAATTCTCCTCAGAACCATAACCCGCATCGGCCGTCAGACACTTAGGAGCAGTACCAAAACTGTTTTCATGTTGCTGAAGGTGCTCTGCAAGTGTATTTGTATCAGTTGTATTAGAATGAATCGAATAGTTGACAATGAACTGGTTGGAGGTAGAAATCTGCACGTTATAAGCCGGTTTAAGCTGCCCATTTTTCATGTGATCTTCCTTGAGTCTCATAAATGTGGCGTCCGGATCGGTCTTGCTGTAAGAATTGCGGTCGCCCAAAATCGCTTCCTGCTGCTCATACCGGGTAATATTGGAAGGATAATGCTTAGTCACATATCCCAGTTTGGCCTTCATCTTCTTATCTACATTGTCTTTCTTACCCAATACCTGATTAAGTTTATCAACAGTCTGTTGGACTTTTTCTTTGTTAATCGTGGTTAGATCCGGCGGATCGGGTAGGTTATCCTCGCTGACAGCAACGCTCTGGGCGTACTCCCAGATATGAGCTAGCTGCTTTTTCATCTTTTCCTTGTTGGTCGCAATCGCTTTCTTCCAAACGAAAGTATACTTGTTGGCATTTGCTTCGATTTTTGTGCCGTCAGTGTACACCTCTTCAATACTCAAAAATCCTTCCTGAGCAAGCAGTTCTACTACCTGCTCAAAAACAGCGCGCAATGCATTTTTCAGACGAACCCCACGGAATCTATTAATTGTATTATGATCAGGATAACTCATCGAGCTCAAAAACATAAAGTAGATGCTTTCCTTGCATGCTGCTTCTAATTTCCTGCTAGAATATATGTTGCTCACATAGCCGTAAACGAGCACTTTTAATAGCATCTGGGGATGATAACTGGAACAACCACTTGTATGATAAGCTGCATTGAGCGGCTCCAAACTGATTCTGTTTATAACCTCATTAACCACACGGCAAGCATGTTCTTTGGGTATTAACTCCTCTAAACTTGGAGGTAAAAGCATCAACTGATGTTGATGATAAGGTTTGAAAGTAGGTTGTCTGCGGCCCATTTTTCCTGATTTGCTTATAACTAAAGATAATCAATTCCGAAAAAATAAGCAACCATGTAAATGCAAAAAGAGACTGCCCTTTTGAGACAGCCTCTT
>CALGRQ010000456.1 GCA_937880795.1 uncultured Dyadobacter sp.
GCCAGAAGGCTGTTTCGTTAAAGTTTTTTCTTATTTGAGGCGTTTTGATGCTCTCGTGGGTACCGGAAGGCGATGAGTCCCCTTCTTCCTGTTTTTCTTCACGCCCGCTGCCCGTCATATTTTTACGGACATTTTCGCCATAGCCAACAACTACGGTTTCATTGAGTGCAGCTTCATCCAGAGCAAATCCGGCAGGTGCGGGTTCCATCGTTGTATGTTCTACATTCATTCCCTTGGCCATTCCCCTTATGCGTATGCTGGAAGACCGTTCCGCGGGTTCTATCAGTTGGTCATAAATTTTAGTGTATTCCCCAAAAGGGTTTGAATTCCGTGCATAAATATTGGCTCTTTCCATGCCAAAATTATCATTTCCATACCAGTTAATATGGTTGTAAAAGGATGGCCAGACGTTGGGTTTGGTCCAGTTGTGTGGATAAAATTGATCCAGCGAAGCATCGTACATACTGGCTAGTATCTCTGCTGACACCATTTCCTTTTTATAGCCACTAATTTTAATCTTCCATTTTTCTTCACCACCGGGCAAAGTCTTATCCCGGAAAGTTTGGTATTCTATGGTCAGGTCCTTATTGGTCCAGGGAATGTCAATTTTATCAGTGAATTCGTAAAATCGATTGTGCTTCACAAACAGATAGGTAATTCCATAGCCACCGCGGTCTGCTTCTGTTGCGGGGAACCGAAAGTTTCTTTTCTCGTTGTTTAATTGGATATAGGAATATTCCTGAGCAATAGGTTCTTTCCGTTTCACTACCGCGTGAATCACAAAAACATCATGGGCCGACGTGCCTAATCCTATCGTAGCAGATTCTCCCGGTTGCACGCTTTTACTATCAGCACCCCAAATGTATCGGGGAGTTGTGAGTTGTTTTTCTACCGGATTTGTTAGTTCTACGATCTTTATAAGTTTAACTTCCTCACCGTTTTTATCCTTCGTGCTAATGGCTAGTTCGTAAAAGCCGGGAGTAAGTTTGCTGGATGGAGTAATGTTTAATTTTCGTTTGGCTGTTAAAGAATCACTTTTTTCAAAAACGAGTTCTTCTTTTGGCCAGAAATTGGGGTCACTTTCGTTGTCGTATTCATCAAATGGGAAATTCTTAATATAGTCTGCTTTGGTCATCACAAACTGGTCGGGGCGGGCCCAGTATCTTCGCCGAATTAATCGTTGTTCGGCTTTTAGTTTATGAAGTTTAACAGAAACTATGCTTGGTAGAAACTCGCCGTTGGTGTTTTCTGTACGAATATCTAAATCGCGCAGGCTGTCGAGTGGGAGAGAGGCTGGGGTATTGAGCGACAGTAAAATAGATTTATAGCTGACTGCAACGGATTGTTCGGCACTGCGTGTTTCTCCATTCGTATCTGTTACGTCGGCATATATGGTATAACTGAAAACCGGATCCAGTTTTTTACTAATACTCAAATCAGGAATTGCCTTAAAATCGATGCTGAATTTTCCGTTTTCATCCGTAGTAGTTTCTCCATGTGTAACTTCCATAGGCGGTTGTTGCGGAAAATATCTACCACGCATGATCCACGGATATGGGAAGCGAGCCATGCGGACCACCCGATATTTAACCGTAGCATCACTAATCGTATTTCCGGCGTAGGCCAACGCATGACCTTCAATACGGACGGTGTCGCGCACGTTATAGGCTTTTTTTACAGGGGCGTATTCCACATAATATTTTGGGCGCTTGTATTCTTCAACGCGAACACTGGAATATTGCTTTTGGTCTATCAAAAGGGAAAAATCACCATTTAATGCATTTTGAGGCAATTGAAATTTGCCGGAAAATGTACCGTAGTCATTCGTGGATAGTGTGAGTTTGCCAACTTCTTCCCGACTGGCATTTTGCAGAGAAATGCTAACATTCTTACGCGCCACAGTCTCGCCCTTTGTGGCTATAATTCCCTTGAAATGCAAGGTTTGCCCGGGTCGGTAAATGCTTCGGTCGGTGAATACAAAGATCTGGTTTTCGGGTATTATAGGATTACGACCTCTGTTTTCAAACAGATATATGACGTCGTCGTTATAGAGCCGATCTTGCTTGTAAGTAATTTCGAGCCGGTAATTTTGGTATCGCTGGTCCACATTTTCGTCAATTTTTTGAAAATGCCCCTGTCGATTCGTTATATAAGTGTTTCCCTTTTGATTGATAAACTTATAGGTCGTTTGGCTTCTTACCTGATGCCACACCTGGACCTTGGCTCCTGCCAAAGGCTGACCCGTCGTGCGATCCAAAACGAAATGGTCATTTCCTCTTTTGACATAACTTATATTGGAGACACTGAAAAGCATCGCTACGAGGTTGGCGTCGGCGTCTGAGAAACTTGGGGAAGTGCTGGCTACAAGTACATACGCACCAGAAGGTACACCATCCACCTTGATTTCTGTTGCATGTTGCTGGTGGTCTTTGGTGTCTGGCAGCGTTTGTTGCCAGCTGCGAAAGGCCGATGCGTTAGCCAATTGTGCTTGCACTTGCTTGCGGTCTCCGCTCTCCATCGCAGTTTTTATTTTATCGGTAACTTTCAGCAATTTCAGGTGAATGAGGGTAACATTGCTGTAATTCACCAATAACCGAAAGGGGCTATTCGGTACATTTACTTTTTCGGACTGAATCTCAAAAAACGGGGTACGTATGCCGGTTAAGTTGTTATTCGCATGAATACCGCCCTCGGTTTTGGGATGTGCCTTGATGATCTCTTCATATATCGTGACGGCTACGTTCTGTTCGAAACGGAAAGTGGTATCGCCGTATACACTATATCCTTGCCCTCTTTCTTGATGCCATTCTCCCATTAAAAACTTGGCTTGGGCGGCGGCC